>CAMRBT010000035.1 GCA_947040475.1 uncultured Brevinema sp. | reverse complement strand
ATGCCTAATGGATTTTATTTTGCTTGGAGAAACACATTTACAGGATTTAATTGGAGATCCACAGAAGTCTATAGAGAGATCACAAGTATTGCTGATGCTGGAGAATTCAAAACATTATTGATTTTTGGATATTCTTTCGGCCTTAATAAATAAAATATAATAATTACAAAAAACCCTCACTATTTTAGTGGGGGTTTTCTATTTGATTTTTGTGATTCGAAATAGTGAAAGTCTTTGTAAATCTAAGAGTTTTAATAATTAAGGGCTTTTAGTTCCTATTTTTACCCCATAATGAAGGCATCACTCCTCGCACTCGTATGGGGGTGGTTTTTATGATTAGTGTGTTTATCTACGACTCTTGTGGATCACGATAGTAGTTTTTACCAGGAACAAAAGTATACTCAGGAGGAGAAACAAAAGTATATTGAGAATTATTAGCTAGAATATCTATAGGATCAGTAGCTGTATCCTGTCTAGAATATACTCCTTGAGTACTCATAGGATAATATTCTATCTTATTTTTATCTGTTTCTGTATCATTATACGAAGTGTTTTCATTTGCATGCATAAAATCTCCGGAAGAATTAGCCTCTTCTTTAGGAATCCCTCTTGTCCCCATTTTTTTTATTCTATTTTTTTTATCAGTATTATAAATATGTATATTATTAAATACAATATCTTCTGCTTGGTCAACATATTGTATGAGACTTTGAGAAGAGGGTTTGAATGTTTGCTCTGAAGTTGATAAAACAAATATAACACCTTTTGAAGAATCCCAAATATAAAGATGTTCGTCTGGGACATAGATCCCTGACAGTTTGATAAGGATAACAGAACTAGTAATAGGATATTTGTTTTTAATATTTTCATAAAGACCTCTCTATTTTATATCATGTAATTATTTTAAGTCAATGGATATTTCCTTATACAGAAAACGTGATTTCAATATTCAAGCAACAGTTACTAATGATGAATATAGACAAAACAAATGATCTGTGCTATGATTAGTTATCTTTGGAGGTATAAAATGAAAAAAATAGGATTGTTATTTAGTGTGCTATTAGTGCTTTCTTGTGCCCAACAAGTAGAAGAAAAAAACACTTTAATTATAGGGGTAGAAGCAGACGCTATCACGCTATTTCCCTACCGCTCTAATGATACACCGTCTACAAGTGTTTCCTCACAGATCTATGATAGATTGATAGAAAAAGATAACAAAACAGGTGATCTGGTTCCATCATTAGCAACAGAGTGGAAATTCCTTTCCCCAACTATTTTACAGATGAAAATTCGTTCTAATGTCTCCTTTCATAATGGAGAGATTCTAACAGCAAAGGATGTCAAGTATAGTATCATGCGTATGATAGACTCCCCTGCTATTGCTCATATTTTGAGTGTTATTG
Source organism: uncultured Brevinema sp. (assembly GCA_947040475.1). Taxonomy (GTDB): domain Bacteria; phylum Spirochaetota; class Brevinematia; order Brevinematales; family Brevinemataceae; genus Brevinema_A. Next base: position 9,461 of record CAMRBT010000035.1, on the reverse strand, counting down.
ATGATATAAAAATAGTTGATGATCTCACAGTCAATCTTGTTTTCAAAACTCCTTTTGCTCCTATTTTGTCTCATTTAACTCATGCAACAGCAAGTATCCTCAATGAAAAAATAGCAAAATCTCAAGGAGAAAATATTGATACTACTCCTATAGGGACAGGGCCTTTTAGTTTAAAAGAGTGGGCTCGTGGAAATAAAATCATACTAACTCGTTTTGATGGTTATTGGGGCGAACCTGCAAAAATGCAAAATCTAGAATTTCGTATAATCCCTGAAAAATCTTCTCGTATGATTGCTTTAGAAACAGGTGAGATAGATATCGCTTTAGATATAGCCCCTGTAGACAAAGAACGAGTAGAATCCAATCCCGATTTAGTTTTAGCAGAAGTGCCTCTTGCTAGTATAGAATATTTGGTGTTCAATCTCAAAGAAGGCAAAAATCCTCTTTGGCAAGATCCAAGAGTGAGAGAGGCTGTCGCTTTGTCCTTAGATGTTCCTGGAATTATTAATTCTGTTCATTTTGGGATAGCAAGTCCTGCAGATTCTTTAATTCATAAATCAGTCGTAGGACACTATGATGGGCTAACTCCTATAGTACAAAATATAGATAAAGCAAAAGCGTTATTAGCAGAGGCTGGAGTTAAACAAGGATCAAAATTAACAATATGGACGACAGATGGTCCTCGCTTAAAAACTACTGAAGTTATTCAAGCAAATCTTCGAGAAATAGGCTTAGATGCTACTATAGAAGTGTTAGAATGGGGTCGTTTCCTTGAAGGTACTGCCAATGGCGAACACGACACCTATGTTTTAGGATGGACAACGGCTACAGGAGATGCAGATTATGGCATTTACAATCTAGTTCACTCTTCAGCTATGGGATCTCCTGGTAATAGATCTTTTTATAGTAACCCTGAAACCGATAGATTATTAGATCTTGCTAGAAAAGAATTAGATTCCGATAAGAGAGATGCTTTATATAAAACTATTCAAGAAATCGTTTTTAAAGATCTTCCCTATGTTCCTCTTATTTATAGAGTTGGTATTGCAGGACACAAGAAAAATGTCAAAAATTTTCAGTCTCACCCTACAACGCACCTAAAAATGAAAGATATTTCTTACGAAAATTAATTCTTCACAAAAAAACCACACCCATACGGGTGCGAGGAGTGACTGCCTTCTTAATTATAGAGGGTGGTTTTTTTTGCTTAGAGAAGATATGCGAATGCCTACTTAAAGTTTATTCAAGGAATAAATAGAGTAAAAGAAAATTATCTCGAATAAGTATTAGCTATTGACTTTGTAAGGATTTAGTTTATAATTATAGTTAATCAGTACAATTAATAGAAAAATAAAATATAATATAAGAGGAGATAATATGAAATTATCACATATAGGAATGATATTGCTTTTAGGGGCTTGTTCTGTAGATAAAGGTGAGGTATCACCGCCAGTAAATCCTCCAACCCCAGAGCCATCATTACCACACAATGGGGTGATAAAAGCATCTCAATTAACTATACATGGTCAATATGTCCCTAAAGAAGGTCTAGTATCAAAATATGGAAGACTACCAAAATCTTTAGAATCTTCTACAGATCAAGATCTTAAAAATATAAAAGACCATGGTTTGCATACGGATTCAGCAGGATTATATATTGCTTTTGAAACAGATGCAAAATCAATAAAGTTTGATTTCACCTTAAAGGGTGGAAACACTTCTTCCGAAGCCAATGATGAAACAGAAAGTGGTTTTGATTTATATTCTTTAGAAAATGGAAAATGGGAATCAGTACAAGATTTTCATTTAGTTAATCACACGGATCCTTATGAAGTAAATTCTACTTATAATAATGTTTCAGGAACTACAAAAAAATATATTTTAATTTTTCCTTTATATAATGGGGTTGGAGATGAAGAATTCACACTCACCATTCCTAAAGAGGCAAAATTTTATGATAGAGATTTCTTTGGTGAAGATAAAAGAAAGCCTATCCTCATCTATGGCACCTCTATTACACAAGGTACAAGACCTACTAGAGTTGGTTTAGCTTATACTTCTCGTTTATTATTTGATCAAGAAAGAGAAATCATAAATATGGGATTTTCTGCAAATGCTTGGATGTGTAAGGATATGACTGATTATGTAACTGATATTCCTTCTGCAGTATTTTTTATTGATCCTACCATGAATATGGAAATGGTGAAAGATATACCAAAATCAAAACGTAATGCAGAAAATATGATTAGAACTTATAGAAAAAAACATCCTAGAACCCCTATCGTTATGGTATCTCAATTTGATGGAAGATTGACGGTAGCTGCCAATGGTACAGAAGGGACTTATGGAGAAGCAATGAAAGAAGTTGTTGAAAAATTACAGAAAGAAGGAATTAAAAATCTATATTTTCTTTCAAGAGATAACTTCATACCTGAGCCTGGTATAAAAGGCAATGGTACTAAGGATTATATCCACCCCGGAGATGAGGGAATGAAAGGATATGCTAATAAACATAACGAAATACTAAAAACAATTAAACCTGACGAATCAAAATAAAATTAAAAATAAAATCTAATATAAAAAGAGGATAATATGAAATTATTACATATAGGAATGATATTGCTTTTAGGCGCTTGTTCTGTGGATAAAGAAGTAACACCCCCAACTCCAACCCCCACCCCAGAGCCATCGTTACCACATACTGGTGTAATCAAAGGCTCAGATCTAACAATACATGGTCAACATGTTGCTGGAGAGATGTTTTCTCAATATGCTAGACTACCCAAACGTTTAGAGAATTCAACAGATGGAGATATGAGAAAAATGATAAATGGGGGAGATACAAGAAAAGAATATCTTGATTCCGCTGGCTTATATATCGCTTTTGAAACAGATGCTAAAAATATTGCTGTTAATTTTAAAATGAGACGAAATCCGAGCTGGGGTATTGTCCCTGATGAAAATGAGAGAGGATTTGATCTTTACTCATTAACAGGAACAGAATGGACTTATGTAAAAAGTTTTACAGAGGGAAGTGGTGTAGATGTATCAGGCTCTTATGCAAATCCAACAGGAACAATGAAAAAATACATGATACTTTTTCCAACTTATAATGGATTGGCAAATACTAAAGCAGATGATTTTACAATTACAATACCTACAGATGCAAAAATTTATGATAGAAATTTCTTTGGCGAAGACAAAAGAAAACCTATACTCATCTACGGCACTTCTGTAACACAAGGAGCTAGTGCAAGTAGACCTGGTTTGACTTATACTGCCCAAGTGATGTTTGAACAAAAACAAGAAATCATAAATATGGGATTTGCAGGTACAGCCTTTGTGTGTAAAGACATGGCTGATCATATGGCTACTATACCTTCCGAAATATTTTTTATAGAACCAGCTCTTAATTTGGCTGACCTTATTTTTGGTGCTGTTACTGTTGACACAAAAAGAAAGGCTAATATAAAATATATGGTTAAGGCTTATAGAGCAAAACATAAATACACTCCTATCGTTTTGGTATCCCAATTTGAAGATACGGCTGATGTAGTACTTGGTGAAGAAGGTAAATGGGGACAACTAGTGAAAGAAGTTGTTGATGAATTAAGAAGAGAGAATGTAAAACTTCTGTTTTTTATGGAAAGAGATAATTTTATACCTGATACTGCTGATAATATCCATCCTACTGATAAAGGAATGGAGCAATGGGCTAAAAAATATAATGATTTCATAAAAACATTATAATTATAATAATGATAATAAAAAAACCCTGCTATTTAGCAGGGGTTTTTTTTATAGATTTTTTATAATATCATTATCTAGTATAGATTGATGATTTGCTGATATTTTGTGTAGCCTCTTCTAAAGTGTTATACCCTATTGCGTAGCTATCACCTTTGGTAGGCTTATCCAAATCTATCATTAAGAGTGTATTATCTTTTTCTTTAATGAGATAATATCTCGTGACCATATCGGATTTAGTTTCCCAATTACCAGTACCATTGTCTTTGATATTGATTTTGTATTCTTCTTTGACTGGGGTAAAAGTGTATATCTTGTTGAAACCTTCAAGATTTTGCACTTTTACATTAGAATTATTGTAAAGTGTAAAGTTGGTAGAAATTTTTAGATTTCCTTCTTCTGTAATTTGTGCCACGAGTTCATTATCAAAATCAATAAATTTCCCATTGGGCATACCTGTGTTTTTATCATAATCTTCTGCCTTACCATGATAACTTTGAGCAAGGACTTCTTTATATTGATTAGCTGAAACATATAAATATTTCACATTTTCTCTAAGTACACCATCCACATGGAATGAGACTCTGCTGTCCCATAAAGTCATATCAGAAATATTCCCCAATCTTTTGAGAGCGATATTAACACCTTCTTCGGCAGCACTTTGAGCAGTTTCTGCTGGAGCACAAGCCCCTATAAGTAATAATAATAGTGTGATTTTGGATAGTGATTTCATGATATATACCTCTATATAAAGTGAGCATTATTTTGTAAGAACAATATGATTTATTATAACAGATTTATGATATTTATTACAAATAAAATCGCCAATAAAAAACCACCTTCTTAATTTATAGAGGGTGGTTTTTAATGAAAACAATATTTTACTTGGTGTCACCACCAAATCTATCTTCGAGAGCAGGGTATGAATTTCTATGCTCCTTCAGATCTCCGTCCATAATCGTAGTGCTTGCAAAAGTTACAGCACTGATCATTGATAAAAATGCTATTGCTAAAAGTCTCATAATAATGTACCTCTTTTTTGATATGATATATTTTAATATATAAAAATTCTTTTAATATATAAAAATTTTTTCAATTAATGCATACTACCAAATCTATCTTCCATAGCTGGATATGAGTTTTTGTTCTCTACAGGATTTCCGTCTATAATTTTTGTGTCTGCAAAAGTTGCAGAACTGACCATTAATAAAAATGCTATCGCTAAAAGTCTCATAATTGTGTACCTCTTTTTGTTTTGTTTCGTTTATATAATTATAAGTCTTTATTTTTTATCTTGGATTCGTTATCTGATATTTAATTTATTTTTTTATTTGAATGAGAAGAGATTGACTATTATTTGATTTTTATTATCTTTATTTATAAAGGAGTTGCTCATGAATATAATAAAATATGGATTGTTAGTAGTGTTTTTGTCCTCTTTTGGAAATTTATTTTCCTATACTACCTACCACACCCCTAAACTTTATGGCGTAGTAGGATCAGGAACAATGCTGTTAAATGGTGGTCTAGGAGTTTCTTATACTGCCGAAATTACTGCAAAACCTGAAGATGATTTTTTCCATGCGGTGACTACAGATATGTTGTTTTTAGGTATTTTAGACCCTTCAGCTTTTGAATATAATTTGTTAAGTACTTATGGGATAGGACATACCTTTGATAGTGGGCATAAACTAATTGTAGATATTTTTGGGATAGGATTGAGTTTAAGATCTGGAGGCTATAAAACCACAGGTCAAAGTATTGCCTATATTCCTCCAGCAGGATTTGTTTTTAATTTTCCTGGATTTCAATTTATTCATAAGAATCAGCTTTATGTGGCTTGGAGAAATAATTTTACGATAGGAGATTTCACAGAATTTAAATCATATATCTCTATAGGGTATGACTTTGGAAAATTATTTTTAATATAGTTAAATAATATGTTATAATAATACATAAGTACATAACTATATAAGGAGTTTATATGTTAAATATATCTTTTGGTGGAAAACCAATGACAGTAAGTGGAACACAATTACAGGTGGGAAGTAAAGCCCCAGATTTTACCGTAACTAAAAATGATTTGTCTGATATTTCATTGAGTGATCTTAGTGGGGTAAAATTAATTTCTGTTGCACCTTCTTTGGATACTAGTGTTTGTCAAACTCAAACTAGAAAATTCAATGAAGAAGTAGCTTCTTTAGAGGGTGTTAAACTCATGACTATATCTTTAGATTTACCATTCGCACAAGCTAGATGGTGTGGTACAGCAGGATTGGAAAATTCTTTGACTGTTTCTGATTATCAACATAGAGATTTTACTGCCAAATATTGTCTTTTAATTGACGAGTTAAAATTATTAACAAGAGCTGTTCTTGTGTTAGATAAAGACAACAATGTTACCTACGTTGAGTATCTGAAAGAAATCGCAGACGAACCTAATTATGAAGCTGCTTTAAAAGCTGTAAAAGCCTTACTTTAATATTAACAATAAAAAAACCACACCCATACGGGTGCGAGGGGTGACTGCCTTTTGCATCATGGGGTGTGGTTTTTTTTTATCGTTTTTTTTAATTATTATTAGTAATGACTATTATTAATATCTAAAAGAATAATCAACGCCAAGAAAAATAAAAGGAGCAGTATTAATAGTATGAATATCTTCTACAAAGGTAGCCCCAATACGTCCATTCATTTTAATCAATAGTCCCCAATACATATTAGGCAACATATGATATTTGAGATTAACATCAATGATACTAGAATTGGGATCTGAGAAGCTCGTAAAATTATAAAGATTTCTCAGTGTGATCTGGGCAGATAAAGATAATTGTTTTAAAATAATATTTCCAAGAGTAAAAGATGCCGTAATCCAAAAATCTTGTTTGGAAAAATCGCCATAAAATTCTAATTGAAAGAAAAGAGATTTTTCGGGAATTTCAAATCCTATAGAGGCTGTGAAATAGGTAAGATTTGGGGTGATAGTCATAAATTTATTTTCTCTAAGAATACCATCTTCATTGATAAAAGGTCTATCAATATTATAAAACATATTTACCCAACGAGGTTGCCAATAATTGAATGCTTTAGACACCTCAAATTTAATAGGAAGTCTATCAACAAAGGTCATTATTAAACCGCCTGAAATTCCAGAACCTCCATTGATAGTAAACTCATCATTTTTAGCTCCAATAATTTGAGCATAGTCACCATATATCATCATCTTAAACAGATTGTTTTTAGTGGCAAATACAGGAACATCAATACCAGCTTCAAACATAGAAAAAACAGGAGAATTACTATTAGGGGCAAACTCATAAAGTGCTGGAGAATAACTCTGAAAAGGATCTAAATCCATTCCAAAAAGCGCATAAATTTTGAGATCTTTATAAACTTGATATTTAGGATTTTTTAAGCCTTGAAGAGGTTTTATAAATATTTCTGCAGACATGAGGTCTGGTTGTGCTATGTTAGCAATGATATAATTAATACCAAAATAAGAAACATCTAAATTAAATTTGAAAGTTTTAAAGGGTTCATAAGGAGCGTAGAGATTGGGATTGTAATCATAAAAAAAGCGTCCATGACCTTGATATAATTGCTCGCCTTTATAGATAGAGGCTTGAATACTTTTAAAAACATGATTGGTCTTAGAATAATATATATCCATTTCTATTTTAGAAAGGAGAGCAGGAGTAGATACCCACATTCTTGTAACAAAGGCACTATTCCAGTCAAAACGAAGTGGTACTTCATAAGCTATAAAAAAAGGACCAATATGCATATAAGGAGATAAATAAATATCTGTATAGGGAAGTTTGTCGAATTGACCATATTGAGCTGCAAAAGTAAAACCAGCACTGAATATAGAGGGAGGCAGAACAACGGCATTAGTTTGACCTGCTAAAGTTTCTCTATCTCTGTTGGGAGGTAATACATCTGTAGGTGAAAATATTTGAGGCATATACAATGCTGCATCAGGATTGAGGGGAGGTCCAGTAGGTGGTACATATCCAGCTCCAGACTCAAGAATAGGGGCTCCAATAATAGGAGTTGGAGTTGGAGAATCTTGTGTATAAATAGGGGACACAGATAAGTAAGATATGAAGCATAAGATATAAGTAATAATTTTTTTATTCAATACAGATTCCTTGATAGTCTTTATAGCATTATAGGGTATTTTTAAATTAAATTCAAATTTGTAAAAGATCTTATTTGTTATTAAATCTTGATTTTTTATAGAAATTAAAGTAATATAATAGAGGAGATCTCTTTAATGAGACGGAGGAAATATGGCAAATGCAAATGGACAAAAACAAACTTTTTTAATTATTGGATTGGGAGTTTTTGGATATCAAATAGTTCAAAATCTAGCCCAATCAGAATCTGAAGTGATAGCGGTGGATGGAGATCCGGCGATGATTCAAAAAGTAAAAGATCTGCCTGTGTTTCCTTTTCAATTAGATTCAACTGTTGAAGAAGCTTGGAAAGAGCTTGATATTGCTTCTGTGGATTGTGTGATTGTTTGTATAGGCGAAAACATGATGACTAGTGTCTTAACAACACTATTAATGAAAAAATTTAAAATTCCTAGAATTATTGCTCGTGCTAATAGTGCAGAACATGCTCAGATTTTACAATTAATTAATGTTTCAGAAATTATTAGACCAGAAATTGAAAGTGCTGAAAAATTAGTAGGGACATTAGTGGGTGGATCTGGATTTGTTTTATCTTACGAAAGAATCTGGAAAGATCATGCTATTATCGAGGTACAAGTCAATAAACAAATTGCTGGTCAAACATTAGTGAATTTAGATTTGCGTAAAAAATTCAAAGTGAACGTTATTGCTGTAAAACATCCTATTATTAAAGTAGATGAAAATTTTCAAAATATTAGTGAATACGAAATTGACGAAGTTCCAAACCCTCATTTAGAGTTGATAGAAGGCGATATCTTAATCATTTTAGGTAAACTATCAGATATCAAAGGATTGCAAGAATCTCCAATAGGTAAAATGCGATAAAATGTCCTTAGATAATAAACTTAATTCCGAATCTCAGATTATTGACAACTTAAAAGTATTATTTGAATCCAGCAAAGGGCGTATAGGGATAGGTGATGATGCCGCTGTAATAGAGTATAATCAACTTGTTTCTACTGATGCTATGGTAGAAGGGGTTCATTTTATTCGTGGGAAAGCGACTTGGGAAGAAGTTGCTTATAAACTTTTTGCCTCTAATGCTAGTGATATTGCTGCTATGGGTGGCTTTGTTACAGGATATACGCTCACTCTATCTCTCCCAGAATATTGGACAAATGTTGATTTAAAATCATTTATCACTGGTGTTAGACTTTTTTTAAAAGAGTACCCTGCAGATTTGATAGGTGGTGATACGGTCAGATCAAAAGAATTTTTTGCTTCTGTGACAGTTATTGGGCGTACAAATAGCCAAGCTTGGTTGCGAGCAAATGCTAAAGAAGGTGATTTTATCTATTGTACAGGTACACTTGGTGATTCAAAATTATTTTTGAATAGAGAATTGGGTAAAAAAAGTTTACCATTACAAGATCTTGAATATTTTAGAAATAGGCATTACAAACCTTCTCCTAGAAATAATATAGTATCTTTTTTAAAAAAATTTAATATAACATCTGCCATGGATATTAGTGATGGTCTTGTCGAAGATCTTCAAAAATTATGCAAAGCATCTCA
>CAMRBT010000034.1 GCA_947040475.1 uncultured Brevinema sp. | reverse complement strand
TTTCCTGATAAAAAATCAATAGCACCAGCAATAGATTTGAGATATTTTTGTTTGGTGATTTTTTGAATACAAGGAGCAGAACAGCGTTTCATATGATATTCTAGGCATTCTTTTTTAGGAAGTATTTTACAGGTACGTATTTGGAATATTTTTTGCAAAACTTCTAAGGTAGCTCTTACATTACTAGAACTAATATAAGGACCAAAATATAAATTTTTATCATCATATTTGTTTCTAGTAATAAAGATACGAGGAAATTCTTCTGAAGTAGTGATTTTTATATAAGGGTAAAATTTTCCGTCTTTGAAAGTAATATTAAATTTGGGGAGATGTTTTTTGATAAGGGTGGCTTCCAAAAACAAAGCTTCATTTTCGTTATTGACAATAATAATATCTATCGTTTTGATTAGTTGTACCAAAAGATGGGTTTTTAGAAAGACAGGCGTTTTGACAAAATAAGAATTGACTCTTTTACGAAGATTTTTAGCTTTACCAATATAAAGAATAGTATCATCTGAATCTTTATAAATATAAACTCCAGGATTTTCTGGAATATCATTTTTGGTATTAGGGGTAAAAATCCCACTAATTTCTGTGGTGATGTTTTTTTTATTCATATATTACACTTTTCTTAATTATTTTTTTTATTTTTCCGATCATTTCTTATAATTAATTATAGGCTATCTTGTATCATTATTCAAGAGAGATCCCATAATTGTGAGGAAATAATATGAGAATATTACATACAGCGGACATTCACCTTAAAGGTAAAGAACATATTTCTATTATAGAATCTATAATTTATGTGGCTAATAGAGAAAATATAGATCTCATTATTATTGCTGGAGATTTATTTGATGCTGCTGCTAATGGAAGGGTCTTAGAAAATGAATTATTACCTATTTGGGAGCAATTCCAAGGGGAAGTTTTAATTGTACCTGGTAATCATGATGTAAAATATCTAAGAGATAGAACAGAGCTTGCATCTAATGTTATTGTCGCCAACAAAACACCCTTTTCTGTAGCACTCATCGATGATGTGCATTTTGTTTGTGTTCCTTATCAAGACAATCTCTCATTATCAGATATTAATTTACCAAGATTTGGTTCTTCTGTATTGATTACTCATGGTACTTATAATACTAAAAATGAAAACACTTATTTTCCTATCGCTATTTCTGATGTTTCTAGTATTTATGATTATGTAGCTTTAGGGCATTATCACACATGGTTTGACAAATGGGAAAGTGGGACTTTAGTAGTAAATCCTGGAGCACCAAGACAAACAAGAAAATCTGATAAAGGTGCTCGTTTTGTTGCTGTTATTGATACAAAAACATGGAAGATGGAAAGAGTTAGCTTGCCAATATTATATACAGAATATAATATCGTAAATATATCCGTAGTAGATTCTCCAACAGATATAGAAGAAAAATTATTAAATGCCACCAAAGAATTAAATATTCATCCCTACTGTGAAATAATGTTATCTTTACAAGGTAGTATTTCTTTTTCTCAATATTCCTTATCTGAATTTATCATAAAGATGAAAGAGATGTTAGAGAAAAAGGGTATAGATACTAATAGAATTCATTGGAATGTAGAAAAAATTATTCAGCTATCTGAACCAATGATGTATGCTTCTTTTACGAGATTACTAGTAGACAAAATAACGGACGCAGCCCCTCAAGAGATAAATGAATTAGCTCCATTTTTGTTTGAGAGATTACAACAAGAGAATCAGAATATTTTATAAAAAATATATTGACATATTTTAATATCCGTGTATAGTATATAGATATATTTTTATATAAAAATCAAATATTAGGGAGAGCGTTATGAGTTTAGTTAATAGACCTGCACCAGATTTTACAGCACAAGCTGTTGAGAAAGGGGAGATTAAGGATATTCGTTTGTCAGATTACAAAGGACAATCAATTTTATTTTTCTTTTATCCTTTGGACTTCACATTTGTTTGTCCTACAGAGTTACATGCTTTCAGTGATAGTATCGCTGAATTCGAAAAACGTGGTGTTAAAGTGCTTGCTTGTTCTGTAGATTCAGTTATGTCTCATGCTGCATGGTTAAAAACACCAAGAGCAAAAGGTGGAATTGAAGATGTTGTATATCCTATTGTAGCTGATTTAACAAAATCAATTGCAAGAGATTATGGTGTTTTAATCGAAGAAGAAGGCATGGCATTAAGAGGATCTTTCTTAATTGATAAAGACTTTATTGTTCGTATGGAACAAGTATATGACAAACCTTTAGGTCGTTCCGTAGAAGAAACCTTACGTGTCATTGATGCATGGTTATTCTTTGAAAAAAATGGTGAAGTTTGTCCTGCAAACTGGAAACCAGGCGATGAAACAATGTCAGAAAGTGCTGCTGGAATAGAAAGTTTCTTCGGAAAAAAATAAATTGATTTAATTCAAAAAATAGCATCTCTAATAATTACTGAGATGCTATTTTTGGATAAAAAATAAATTAATAAAAAAAAGAGAGAGTATTATGGATTTGAATATAAATTTAGCTTCGTTTTCGTCTTCAGAAAAAAGTGTTTCTGAAGACGAAATTTATGATGTTTTGATAATTGGTGGTGGACCAGCTGCCTTAAATGCCGTATTGTATACCGCTCGTAAAAAATTAAATGTGGCTGTTGTTACTGATGATATTGGTGGTCAAATTGCGACTAGTTCCTCTATAGAAAATTGGATAGGTGATGTAGATATTGCAAGTTCTGAGCTTGTGAATCGATTTTATGCCCATGTTCAAAAATTCAAAGTGCCTATGAAAAAAAATACCAAAGTTACTAGTATCGCTCATGAAGATATAGTTAAAAAAGTTGTTTGTACTGATGGAAAAACATACCAAGCTAAAGCTATTATTGTTGCTACAGGCAAATCTCCACGTCCTTTAGGTGTTCCTGGAGAACTTGAATTTATTGGAAAAGGCGTGGCTTATTGTACGACTTGCGATGGTCCTGTTTTTGTTAACAAAAAAGTCGTCGTCGTCGGTGGTGGTAATAGTGGTGTTGAAGCTGCTATTGATATGCTTAGCTATGCTAGTGAAGTTGTGATCGTACAAAATCTTTCTGAATTGACAGCCGATCCTGTTTTAATGGATAAAGTATTGAATGATGATAGAGTAAGCGTAGTCTATGATTCTGTTTGTGTTCGTGTCGAAGGTACAAATGGCGTAGAGAGATTAATCGTAAAAAATACAAAAACTGATAAAGAAGAAACTATCAATACAGATGGTATTTTTGTAGAAATAGGATTAATCCCTGCAAGTAATTTTGTTCCAGATATGATTAAAAATAAAACGGGTGAAATCGAAATTAATGTAGATTGTTCCACAAAAATAGCGGGAATATTTGCCGCTGGGGATGTAACGACAGTACCTTTTAAACAAGTAGTTATTGCTGCTGGAGAAGGTGCTAAAGCTGCATTAGCAGTCTATAATTATGTAATCACTCTATAAATAAATAACAAAAAATATAAAAAAAGGACAAAAATATGCCAATGTTTGACGAAGCAACAACGAAACAGTTGTCAGGAATTTTAGAAGATATAGTCAATCCTATAAAAATAGTTTTCTTTAAAGGAAACAACGAAAAAAGCACAGAAACAGAAACTTTTGTAACAGAATTTGCAGATTTTTCTTCAAAAATATCTTTAATTACTTATGATATAGAAGCAGACAAAGCCAAAGCTACAGAATGGAATGCTTTTGATAGTCCAGCAATCTTTGTGACTACAGCAGACGAATCCTTAAAAGGAGTAGGTTTTTATGGTACTCCTGGTGGCTATGAAATTAATTCTTTTCTAATGTCTTTGTTAGAAGTTTCAGGTAAAGTAGAAGAGCTTTCAGCAGATCACAAAAAAATTGTTGATGCTATTACAACACCAACTTATTTGTATGCTTATATTTCTCTTACCTGTCCTCAATGTCCTCAAGCAGTGATGAATATTCATAGACTTGCAGTAGAAAATCCTAATATTAAATCTTATATGGTTGAAGGTCCTGCTTTCAAAGAATATTCCGAAAAGTTTGCTGTAACAGCATTCCCAACTATTATTCTTGGCGAAAAAGAAAAAGAACTTATTGGTGAAAATGCAAAAGATCTCAATCAATTAGTCCAATTATTAGCCTAATGATATTAGCCTAAAAATAGCATAAGAATTTAAACACTAAAAAAGCCCTAGTATAAACTGGGGCTTTTTTTATAATAATTTGTAAATATATTTATTGTTTAGTAGCAAATACAGGTGCTGTATTCCAATCGATACCAGCTTCTGTAGCAATAGGGAGGGTACGCATTAGGGTGTCACCACTAGCATCTCTGATAATTCCTACATATTCTTTAGGGTCTCTAGCATATTGGTAAATAGCATGTGTTCCACTAGTACCATTATCCTTAGTATTTTGAAATATCAAAGCAACGGTAGGAGCTGTAGGAATTTTATGTTCTGCAATAAGAGTGCCATTGACTTCAAAGGTAGATTTATCTAGATAAGCGCCTGCTCCATTATATTTTTTACCATCTATTGCTTTAAGAAAAGAATTAGCTTCGGGAGTGTACTCATTGGGAGCTTCTTCACAAGAAATAAATCCAAAAATTAATACAGTGATCCATAAATATTTTTTTATCATTGAAAGTGTCCTTATCATAATTTATTTATATATTTTAAATAAGTATAGTGATTATTTTGAATATTGTCAATATATTACATCTATAAATTTGTAATATTAAAGGCTTGATCTTTGCAATAAAAAACAATTTATTTTATACTATAAACTATAAATTGTTTTTTATAGATTGGTATAGGAGTTATCATGATACGTAAAAGTTTGATTGTAAAATTATTTGATGGATTTACAATGCAACGTTGGAATGATCAGCTAAGACCCACAGAATTAGTAGAAGCTGATAAACAAGCACACTCTATTAGTTTAGCTTATTTTTTGGCTAGATCTGTTGAAGATGAAGAAGATATCGATATGCAGGATCTTATAGAGCAGTATGTGTTTCGCTATTTAGAAAGGATCGTCGTTACAGATATTAAACCCACAGTATTTAAAAAAATAAAATCAAATGATATTCAATATAAGGCTTTGAGGACTTTCGTAAAAGAAACAATGCTTCCTTATTTGGATGGACTACCAAGAGAATTTATTAATAGATTTACTCATTGGTGCGATCATCCTTACGAAAATGCAAATACTCTAACAAGACAGATTATTGATATTGCCCGTGCTGATGCAACACTTTGGGAATTTGATTTGTTAAAATCTGCCAATCCTGATGGTTTTGGGATGGATGAGCTTTCTAATGATATGGAGCTTCTAAAAAACAAACATATAGAACTTCGTAGACATTTAATCGCAAAATTAGAAACGAAACATATTAGAGAAGAAAATAGAACAGATCTGTTTACTAACGAAAATTACTCTTCTTATTCTCAACTAGTAAAAATGTTTGGTCAAATGCGTTTCCAAGTGCGTTGGGCACAATTACATAGAGAGCCACAAACTTCTGTATTGGGACATTCTTTTTATGTAGGGATATTAAGTTATTTTTTCTCATTATTATCGGACGCATGTCCTAAACGTATTTATAATAATTTTTTTACAGGGATTTTTCACGATCTTCCTGAAGTGTTTACGAGAGATGTTATTTCACCTTTAAAAACAAATATTCCTGGTTTGGGAAATCTTCTTAAAGAAATAGAACATGAAGAGATGGATAGAAAATTTAAAATGCTCATACCCGAAAAATTAAGAGCCGAGATGTTTTATTTTATCGATGAAGAATTCACAGATCTTACTATTCAAAATGAAGAGATCACCGAACATAAAAATGGAATTATGGCAGAATACAACAAAGATAAATTTAATCCAAGAGATGGTACTATTGTTCGTTTATCCGATCATTTAGCAGCCTACATAGAAGCGGATATGGCTCTTTGTAATGGAGCAACATCTTCTGATTTTATTAATGCAAAAGAAAGAATCAGAGAAACATACAGCCAAAAACAAATAGCAGGATTAGATTTAAAATCACTATTTTTAGATTTTAAATAAGCAAGAGGGATAGATAACAATGGAATTTAATAAAAAAACCTTAGAAATGATAGAAGATGACGACATCTCCATGTGGGGTGAATATGCTGATAAAATTTCTCATTCTGATAGTGAATTTGCAGAACAAATATATCAAAAAATTCTCACTGTCGATGGAGAACACACAACAGCATTATCTAACTATGCTAGCTTTTTGCAAGAGCAAGGTCGTTATAAAGAAACAAAATTAATCTATAATAGATTGTTACATTTAGAAAAAGACAATTCTAATTTGAATTTTAGATATGGGACTTTTTGTGTGGAGATTGGCGATTTTGAATCAGCAGACAGACAATTCATTAAATTTTTAGATCAAGAAATGCTCGCCTCCGAAAGATTAATGGACAAAGCTAATGAGCTTGCCGAACAAAGTAAATTCAGATCTGCAGAATGGTATTACCGATTTATGATGAAACAAATTCCCGAAGATCCTTTTATTTATAATAATTATGCTTTGTTATTAGCAGATTTAGGGCGTTTTGATGAGGCTGAAGAATTTTTCAAAAAAGCTCTACTCGAAAATGAAGAATTAGGATCTGATGTTAGTGTAGAATTTAATTATGCTAATTTATTATTTTTGTTGGATCGTATAGAAGAAGCAGAATGGTTTTATGATAAGGCCTTAATACAAGATCCTAGTGATTTACCTGTTTTGAACAATTATGTCTTACTCTTAATCAGAAAAGGCGAGTTTTCTAAATCTGAGGCTATTCTCAAACGTATCCTAGCAATAAATCCAGCCGATATGATAGCTTTACAAACATACTCTAATTTATTAGTCAGAGATGGTAAATTTGAAGAGGCAATTCATAGTGCTCAGACATTAGTAAATAGCTATCCTGATTATGCTCAGGCTTATTTTCAGTTGGCGTCTGTACTTGCAGAGGCAGATCGTTTAGAAGCTGCCGTAGAAATGTTAAAAAAATCTTTGGAATTAGAGCCTAATAGCGTTGAATCAACTACTTTGCTAGCTGTTACCTATGCAGATATGGAAAAATACGAAGAAAGTCGAGCGATCTTTGAAGCGGCACTAGTGGACAATGCTAACGATCCTATGTTACGCTATCATTATGCAGCAATGCTTTTTGATTGGGATAAAAATGAAGAGGCTCAGTTATGGGTCTCAGCATTGATAGAACAAGATCCTGATCATGGAGAAGGACTGAGTTTATTAGGAAGTATTCTTAAAAATCAGGGTAAAATCTACGAAGCAAGAACTTTATTTGAAAAATCTCTAGAAAAAGATCCTCTCAATCCTGATGTTTGGTTGCAGGCAGCTTTATTTTTTCATGATACAAAAGATTATGTGGAATCTGATAAATGTTTTACAGAAGCAGTTAAATTAGCTCCAAAAGATGATCAAATTATTACAGAAAAAACACGATGTGATGCGGAAAGATCAAGATAATTTATGAATAAAAATACACAAAAATTATTATTAGAGTGGTTTTATTCTAATAAAAGAGAGATGCCTTGGCGAGAAAATCCCACTCCTTATAGAGTTTGGATCTCTGAAATTATGCTACAACAAACTACGGTCGCTACCGTAATAGAATTTTATTTACGTTTTATGGATAAATTCCCTAGTTTAGAAAAATTATCTAAGGCGAATGAAGATGAAGTATTATTACTTTGGGCAGGGTTGGGATATTATTCAAGAGCAAAAAACATTCTAAAAACAGCTCAATTACTACAAAAGGAAGAAAACTTCCCTGCTGAATTTGAAGAGCTAAAAAAACTTCCAGGGATAGGCCCTTATACAGCGGGGGCGGTGAGCTCTATCGCTTTTAACAAGCCTGTGTCTTTGATAGACACGAATGTTGATAGAGTGTTGGGACGTTTTTTTACCCTAGATAGGCAAGATAAAGACTTTGAACAAATATTAAGAGCAAATGCTCAGGTATTAATAGAAAATGTGCTTGAAAAAGATGTTTGGGCTTGGAATCAGGCTATTATGGAGCTAGGAGCTTTAGTTTGTGGCGTTAGATCTGTAAAATGTGAAGATTGTCCTTTAGTGTCTTCTTGTAAGGCGTACGAATCAGGAGAACCACTAAAATTCCCTGGTGATAAAATCAAATCAAAAATTGAAGCGATTACTGAATATGCTTTAGTAATAAAAAAACAAGATCAATATCTTATTTCTAAAATAATCTCAGGTACAAGACGTAGAGGTTTGTATGATTTTCCTATAATGAATACAAAAATAGGAAAAGAAATAGAGAGAGTGAGTTATAAAATATCCAATAATAAGGTAGAAAGAGTATTTTGTTTGGTTGATGAAGCTGAATATGTATCGTTACAAGATGATGTATGGATAGATAAAAATAATTTTTTAGAAAAATATGCACTAGTTTCTCCTTGTAAGAAATATCTTACAAATAAGTTTCTTATATAGAGATTTCTCGCAGAGAGATTTCTATAAAAATTATTAAATAATACAAATTTCCTAAAATAGTGTTTAATTATATTTTCAAAAAGCATTGACAAAACCGTGTAAATGTATTAGAATACTTGAAGTGATAATTTTTTTTGGAGGGCACTTGTGTCAACAAACATTCGTTTAATGCGTTTAGGTAAGAAGAAAGCTCCTTACTATCGTGTCGTCGTAGCACATTCTAGAAATGCACGTGATGGTGCTTATATAGAGAGTTTAGGTACATATAGACCTATAGAAAGCTCAGATCAAATTCTAATAAACGTTACACGTTTTGATGAATGGATAAAAATGGGTGCAATCCCATCACAAACAGTCAAACAGCTTGTTTCAAAAGCAAGAGTTGCTGTTTAGTTGGAGATTTAATGTCTTCAACAGAAATGTCTAATAATTTAGTCGAGATAGGTAGAATTTTAAAACCTTTTGGTGTGAAAGGTGAATTAAAAGTTTTATTCTATATCGATGAATTGACAGACTTACAAAATGTAAAAGAATTCTATGTCAAAGATAGAAAACTTGAATCTGGGTTTAGAGAATTAACTTTCACTTCTTTAAAATTCACAGAAAATCCAGAATATGCGAAAGTAGTGTTTACGGACATTACGGATCGTACTATTGCTGAAGCATGGCGTTTAGTCCCTATTTTTATAAAAAAAGAATGTTTAGCATCTCCTAGCGATGGAGAATATTTTATAACAGATCTTGTTGATTTAGAAGCTTGGTATCAAGACGAAAAAATCGGTATTATTTTTAATATTTTCGAAGTTGCAAATCAAGAGCTTTTTGTTATTAAACAAGAGCATACGAAACAGGATTTAGCGATACCTTTTACAGAAAGATATGTTTCTTCAGTTTCTATTGAAGAAAAAAAAGTATTTTTTGAAAATTTAGATGAGTTGCTATAGATTATTATGGATAAGATAACAGTTTTGTCACTTTTTCCACAAATGGTTACAGATGCGCTCTCCTATGGGATCATCAAAAGAGCCGCTGATATTATGACTATTGAATCACGAGATCTTCGCGAGTGGGGATTGGGTGATTATAAAAAAGTCGATGATACAAGTGTTGCTCCGGGACCTGGGATGCTCTTTAGAGCAGATGTAGTAGCTAATGCAATCATAGATGTAAAAAAAGAAGATTCTGATGCTTATATTATTCATATGTCTCCTAGAGGAACACCTCTAAGCAGCAAAAAAGCAAAAGAACTTTCTCAAAAAAAGCATCTTGTTATTTTAGCTTCTCGCTATGAAGGACTTGATCAAAGAGTTATTGATAACTATGTTGATGAAGAAATTTCTATAGGCGATTATGTGCTAAGCGGAGGAGAATTAGCTAGTTTAGTTCTCATAGATTCCGTATTAAGAATGACAGGTAATGTGTTGAGAATGGACGCTGTTGAAGAGGAATCTTTTCAGCAAGGTCTTTTGGAATACCCTCATTATACTAAACCTCTTAAATTTGAAAATAAAGAGATTCCTGAGTATTTACGGTCTGGGAATCATCAACTGATACAAGATAATCGTTTTTTAGAGCAACTATTCGTAACTTGGTTACGAAGACCTGACTTACTAAGGGATTATCCTTTATGTAAGATCAATGTTCAAAATAAAAATCCGTTAACAAAACTAAAAAAACACAATATACTTTTAAAAAAAAGATTAAATGCTTTTGAAAGAGTAATACGGGAGAATAGAGATGTCCGAAGATTTAAAAAAGACGACTGATGAAACAGCTGCAGAAAATGTAGAAACTGTTGAAGCGGTTGAAGTAGTTGAAGCAACTCCTGTTGTTGAGAAAAAATCTACCAATAGCAAAAAAATCAAAAACACAATGCATGATATTGAACTAGAATTACTCAAAGAAACTAACAATGATGAAAAATTTCCAAAGTTTGGAGTAGGCGATACTATCCGTGTAAGCGTACGTATTACTGAAGGAACAAAAGAAAGAGTTCAGGTTTATGAAGGTGTAGTTCTTTGTTTCAAACATGGAATGAACCGTAAAACTTTTATGGTTCGTCGTGTCACTTCTGGTATTTCAGTAGAACGTGTATTTTCTTACCATTCACCATACCTTGCTCACGTTGAAATTGTTCGTCGTGCAAGAGTACGTCGTGCAAAACTATACTTCTTGAGAGGACTCTTTGGTAAAGCTGCTCGTCTTAAAGAGTTAGCACTCAAAAAAGGTGAAAACAAAAAACAAGTAAAATCATAAAATTTTATTATAATAACGCTGACATAGTCAGCGTTATTTTTTTGATTACTATTTATTTTATGAATGTGGGATATAATAATGCAGTTATCTATTTTAAATGATATAGAGATCGTTCAGCACAGTTTGGGTACTAATGCTAGTAATGCTTATTTTGTTGGTACTGATGAAGCTGGGAGAGGACCTTTAGCAGGACCTTTGGTAGTGGCGGGAGTTTTGTTTGAAAAGGACATTATTATCCCAGAAATTTTTGACTCCAAAAAACTTTCTGAAAAAAAAAGAGATTTATTAGCTCCTAAGATAAAAGATTTAGCTCTTGCTTATCATATAGAAATCATTTCTCTTGCTCAAATACAAGAATTAAATATTTATCAAGCATCAAAATGGGGCATGATAAAATGTTTTTTAGAAATACAAAAAAAAATAGATGTACAGATTTTGTTGACTGATGCGATGAAAATTTCTTTTGTAGAATTACCCAAGGTTGATGTGATCCCTCTTATTAAAGGAGATCAAAAAAGTTTTCATATTGCGGCAGCTTCTATTTTGGCAAAAACAGAGCGTGATAAAATCATGTTAGAATTACATCAAGAATTCCCT
>CAMRBT010000033.1 GCA_947040475.1 uncultured Brevinema sp. | reverse complement strand
ATTTATTGACAAAGTGTCTTTTTTTTAGTATACTATAATAAATATTGATTGCTAAGGAGTCAAAAATGGAAGAAAATCTTATGTCTGGGTTAATGCAGAAAAGTATGGATTTAATAAATTTATTAAATAACCAACTTTCTGTTGTTTTATTATTCGTTCTTTTGGGTTCAGGTGTGTTTTTTACCTTAAGAACAAAGTTCGTTCAATTTAATTTTAAGAATATGTGGAGTGCTTTTCAAGAAGGATTTACAGATTCTGATAACACATCAAAAAAAATATCGCCTTTCGAAGCATTTGCCGTAACGACAGCTTCAAGAGTTGGTACAGGTAATTTAGCTGGTGTTGCTTTAGCTCTTACTTTAGGTGGACCAGGAGCTATATTTTGGATGTGGTTGACAGCCTTGCTTGGTGGATCTTTAGCATTTGTTGAATCAACATTAGCTCAAGTATACAAGACAAAGGACGACTCTCAAAAGGTGTCTTCACATTTTATTGGTGGTCCAGCTTACTATATCCAAAAAGGACTCGGGTCTAAAGGTTTAGGCAATGTCTTTGCTATTCTTTTAGTTTTTGTTTTTGGACTATCTTTTAACGCTGTGCAAGCGAATACTATCTCTCAAGCAGTATCTAACAATTTTAATGTCCCTCTTTTATTTTCAGCAGTAGCACTCAGTGCCCTTACTGCTTTATTTGTTTTTAAAGGACTTCGCAGTATTGCAAAAGCTAGTACTATTATTGTACCTATTATGGCTATCCTTTATTTATTACTTTGTTTATTCGTTATTGGAAAAAACATTGCACGTCTCCCAGAAGTAATGGAATTAATTTTCACAAACGCTTTTGGACTCAGAGAAGCTGGAGTAGGAACCCTTATGGGAACTATTACTATTGGTGTTAAGCGTGGATTGTTTTCAAATGAAGCAGGTATGGGTTCTGCACCTAATGCTGCTGCATCTGCATGTACATCACACCCTGTGAAGCAAGGATTCATCCAAGCTTTTGGGGTGTTTTTTGATACTATTTTAATTTGTTCTGCAACAGCATTTCTTATTCTTTTCTCTGGAGTAGATTTCACAGATATCAACAATTCAGGTATTGTTTTAACACAAGCTGCTCTTAACACATTCTTTGGAGATTTTGGTAGTCTTTTCTTAACTATTTGTATTTTCTTATTAGCATTCTCATCAGTTTTAGGTAATTATTTTTATGCACAAAACAGTTTATCTTTTTTGAGTAAAAAACCTACGATACATTTAGTCTTTAAAGTAAGTGTTGTTATAGCTGTGTTTGCTGGTTCTATGAGTAGTTTACCTTTTGTGTGGAGCGTAGCCGATCTATTGATGACTCTTCTCGCATTAATCAACTTGTATGCTATCTTCCGATTACAAAAAGTATTAGTAGCAACATTAGCTGACTATAGAAAACAAAAAGCAAGCAATGCCGATCCTGTCTTCAAAAAAGAAAACTTTACAGAATATGGTAAATTTGACGCTTGGTAAATTATTTAAAATAAGTATTGACATTTATTTATTTATTTGCTATACTATATGACGCAATCAACTGTTGTGTGCCCATAGCTCAGCTGGATAGAGCATTGGATTGCGGTTCCAAAGGTCGTAGGTTCGACTCCTACTGGGCATGATAAACAAAAAAAAACACATTACTATGTAATGTGTTTTTTTTGTGTTTTTTCTATTGAGTATTTACAAATAACCTTGTCGTTGCCAATAAGATAAGATATTAAAATTCAATCCCAAGCTCTCATCTCTACTTATTAATACATCATCTGTCTTCTTTTTATAAAAAGATTGCCCTGCTAAAGGAACTAAAACACCTTTAAGATTAGGATATGAAATATAAGCATAGACATAAGTGCCTTTTTTATAAGTTAAATTTGGTAGCTCAACCATCGCTTCCCATTTGCCATTAATAGCGATTAAAGGCATTAATAAATGCGGTTTTTTGACATTTACTAATTCTAACATTTTATCAGTAGACGTTGGAATTTCAGTGCTATTCGTAAAAATGTACCAAGAGATTGTAAATTTTGCTTGAAAAATACTCACCCCTGTCATTCGTGAAAATCTATCAAATCCTTGAGAATCAGGCTTGAATGTTAGGGTATATTTATTTTTTTCAGGAAGTTTTGTGTCATTCATATTAGAATAGGACATTTGTAAAAAAGGAACTTTGTCTTTTAGAGAATCTTCAATCTCAATATTTTCAAATTGCAATCTAGCGATACTTTCTCTATCCATAGAAAAAATATTCGTTGTTAGGAGTAGTAAAAACAATACTTTGTACATTATTATATCCGATTTTTAAATTTTATATAAAAATTTATCGGAGTATTATTTTTTTTTATAAGTAATACTTGATAAGTAATACTTGATTATAACTATTTTATTGTAATCTTGGGTTAAGTGATGTCTTCAGAGTTGTCTGTACTATCTACATCACTAGATTCTTCTGTTTCATAAACACGTCTTCTATTTTTATAGGCTATAAGAATTATCAAGAACACCCCAAACATTCCATTTATAGGGTAAATAAGACTAACTAATTTACCAAAAGGAATTGTTGATAGGACTAATCCCCCACCCCCTAAAACACACAGAACTGCTATATATCTTTTTCTCCAAAAAGAAAATTTCTTTTTGATAATATTACTAACAGACCATAAAGTAATAGTACTTGCGGAATACATTGCTACAAACATCAATATAACAGTCATAAAAGCAACAATAGGCGATATTAGTTCGGCAAAGTAAATAGTAACAATAGGCAAGGTGTAGACTTTATCAAAATACAAGAGAATAGCTGTATGAATCACCAAAGCCATTAACACAAAACTCACAGATCCGTATATAGCTCCATAATAACCACTACTACGCTGATTTAATTCTTTACCCACATCAAATAAAAATTGAGAAGAAGCAAGTACAATAATACCACTATACAAGATAGCTGCACCATAAAAAGTATCAATAGGAGTCTTAAAAGGGTTTTCTTGAATAAAAGTAGAGATTTGAGTAATATTAAAAATTCCTTTAATAATTACAATAAAAGATATAATAAAAATAACAAGTGCCACTCCCTTACCTATATGTCCAATAAATTTAGAAATATGTTGAAAGTTTAAAAAGAGACTCAATACAGAAGCAACTACCACCACTATTCGTCCAATGATATTTGGGATATCAAAAAACTGTTCTAATACAGAACCAGCTCCAGCCACCATGATAGTATAAGATCCGAAAAATAAAATAGGTATGATAACATTGTATGCTCGTCCAATAAATTTACCGCCAAAATATTCATATACAGAAATTTTATGATCATCTTTACAGATCCACCCAGCATCAAGCATTGAGTTTCCACCATAAATCATCAAAATAAAAACAGTAAGCCCTATTAAATATCCTGCCCAACCAAACCCTGAAAAAAATTGAAGGATCTCTTGTCCTGATGCAAATCCCGACCCTATATTAAGTGCCATGTAGATGCTCGCTACTTTTATAATTTCTGTATTATCTTTAATCATTTTATTCCTTCTACAATTTACAATTATTTTATTTATTAATAGATATTTAGATTCATCTATTAGTATATAATATACTATCATAAATGTCAAAAAACCATTAAAATTTTGCTAAATTATTACAGCGATATAACAAATTGTTAATTATCTCTATTATATTTAATTGTATATAGTTAGATAAAATATTTAGATAAGTGTTTTATTCAAATAGTGTGTTGTAATTTTTATAAAGTATACTATAATATAACTATAAATTATTTAAATAAATTAATTAAAAAAAGATGAGAATTTCAAAAATATGGTAGCAATAAATTTGATATTGATTTCAAAGTATAGTACAATATAGTACAACGATTTAAAATATAGGGGTAGAATTATGATATATATAAAATATTTAGTATTATTCTTCTTAGTAATAAATACTAACATATCCTATGGACAAAATTTCCTTTCCTATGCTGAAGCAGGGGATCTTGAAAGTGTAACAATCTGTTTAGAAAATGATATTGATATTAATGTTCAAGATGATAACAATTACTCAGCATTAATGTATGCTGCACAAAATGGTCATGATGAAGTTGTTCTGTATCTCATCGAATGCGGTATTGATGTTAATCTTCAAGATTACAACGGATATACAGCATTAATACTAGCTTCACAAAATGGTCATGATAAAGTAGCTCAACATCTCGTCGAGAATGGTGCTGATCTTAATTTTCAAGATAATAAAGGCTGGACATCTTTGATGTATTCTTCAAAAAATGAGCATGGTGAAGTACTTAAGATTCTTGTTGAAAATGGTGCAGAGATTGATCTTAAAAATAATGATCATGAGACGATACTAATGTTCGCTGCTCGAAATGGACGCCTTCAGCTAGTGAAATACCTCGTGAGTCACAGTGCTAATATTAACACGCAAGGTACTAATAATAACACTTCTTTAATATTAGCCGCCTATAATGGACACACCGAAGTAGTAAAATATCTTGTATATGTGGGTGCTAGCATTCATATTGAAAACAAGAATCATGTAACAGCACTAATGTATGCTGCAGAACGTGGGCATGGTGAGGTCGTAAAACATCTTGTAGAAAATGGTGCTATTCTTAATATTCAGGATAATAATGGCTGGACAGCATTGATGTTTGCTTCCTCTGGTGGGCATAGTAAGGTAGCAGAATACCTCATAATAAATGGAGCTGATACCAGTATTCGAGATAATAATGACTGGACAGCATCTATGTATCTTACAAAATATGATATACTCACAAATGTTAGTAAAAAACTACTCTTATAACCACACCCAGAATACGATGGGGTAAGTGGGTGGTAAACTACCCGACTGCCATAATAATGTTTGTAATAAAAATAAAACCCACCATAACTAGGTGGGTTTTTATTTGATATATATTATATTTATATAAGGGGGGATTTTGCTAAAGCTTCTAGATATTTTATTATCTCTTCATTATTATAAGAGATTGCTTCACCAAGAGCTGTCTGTTTTCGGTCACATTCTATATCAGTTTTAGCACCTTTTTCTACAAGATATTGGACGACTTCTAGTTCTCCTGTCATTGCAGCATAATGAAGAGCGGTATGATTGTTGCCAGTTTTAGCATCAATGTCAATACCATTCTCTACTAAATATTTTATCATTTCTAATTGTTCTGGTGAACTAGTAGCAATATGTAGTAAAGTTGAACCTTTACCATCCTTGGCATTAATATCAGCTTTGTTGGCTATCAAATATTTTATCATTTCTATATTATCATTCATTGCTGCGTAATAAAGTGGTGTGTGTCCATGACTATTTTGAATATTAACATTTATGCCTTTATCAACTAAGTATTTTACTATTTCTATATTGTCTTCTCCAGCTGCAGTATGTAAAGGGGAACCAATATTACCTACTTGGGTATTCATGTCTGCTTTGTTGGCTATCAAGTATTTTACCATTTCTAAGTTATCATTCATTGTTGCGAAATAAAGTGGAGTTTGTCCTTGACCCATTTGTGCATTAACATCAGCCCCTTTGTCCACTAAGTATTTTGCTATTTCTATATTATTTTGTCCAACAGCAATATGTAAAGGATAAACATCTTGATCTGCTTGATCATTAATATCAACGCCTTTATCTACTAAATACTGTACTATTTCTAAATTTTCTCTTTCAGTTGCGATATGTAAAACAGAGGCTCCATAAACATTTTGAGATTTAATATCAGCTCCTTTATCTACTAAAAGTTTTACCAATTCTAAATTTTCATTTTTAACAGCATAATCTAAAGGCGTAATACCTTCAGGAGTTTTAGCATTGATATCAGCATTATTCTCAACTAAATATTTTACCATTTCTATATTGTTTTCTTCAACAGCATAATGTAGTAGTGTTATTCTTTCATCTGTTTTGGTATTAATATCTGCACCATTATCGATTAAAAGCTTCACCATTTCTAAATTATCTACTTTAAGAGCATAGTGCAATGGCGTCTTACTTTCATCTGTTTGGGCATTCATATCAGCTTTGTTTTTAACTAAATATTGTATCATTTCTAAATTTTCATTTTCAACTGCATTGTGTAAAGGAGCAATACCATCTATAGTTTGAACATTAACATCTGCTTTGTTTTTAACTAAATATTGTGCTATTTCTAAATTGTCTCTTCCAGTAGCATTATATAGTGGGGTTTCTTTGTTATCTGTCTGGATATTAATATTAGCTTTATTTTTAACTAAATATTGCACTATCTCTAAATTGTTTTCCCCAACAGCAATATATAAAGGAGAAACACCATCAGTATTTTGAGCATTAATGTCTGCTTTATTTTTGATTAGGTATTGTACCATTTCTAGATCTTCATTTTTAATCGCATAATATAGAGGTATGATTTTTTCATCATTTTGAATATTAACATCGGCTCCTTTTTCGATCAAGTATTTTGCTACTTCTGCATGTTTTACTCTAACAGCAGCGTGTAAAGGAGAAACACCATCGATAGTTTGAGCATTGACATCTGCTTTATTGTCAACAAGATATCTTACGATTTCTAAAGATCCATTATTAGCAGCATAATGAAGTGGTGTTACTTTTTCATTCGCTTGAACATTGAGATCTGCTCCGTTTTCAATTAAATATTTCACTACTTCTAATTGTTTTTCTAGAGCTGCTAGATGTAAGGAAGTATTCCCATCATAATCAATCACTGCTTGTACATTGATTCCACCATCAAATAGTGTTTTTACTTGATCTAGATTACCTTCTCTAATAGCACTCTGTAATTGTTCTAAAGACTCTGTTGATTCTGCTCCATAAGAAAGATTAATACTTCCCAATAATAGCAATAATAGACTTAATTTCATAGTCAAATCCTCCCTTATATTAATTTATTATAGATGATATCTTAACAAAAAACAAGCCTATATAGGCTTGTTTTTGGAACAGTTGTTCTTTATTTTTGTATCAAAGTAAAAGGTTTTTATTCAACAATTGATTTAATAGCCTCAACAAGCTTATCAAGCAACTCCTGTTTAGGTATCCTGATACGAGCAGTTGTCTTATCTAGTGTTTCAAACTCTTCCCCAGGAACAGAAAGCACACCATGTTCAAATAATAACTTTGGTAAATCTACAGAAGAATCGCTATGCTTTAGTAAACAAATAGGTACTCGAGGATCACTTTTTGCCATGATAAGGGTTTTTCCCATTAACGATTCTAAAATTTCCTGAGCTTTTGAAAAATACTTAATATGTTCAGCAAGATCGTTTTTACCTTCTAATACAGCACCTATAATATCTCTTGATAGTTCTCCCACAGCATAGGGATTGGTGATTTTTTTCATATAGTTAATTAATTTTGTGCTTGTTAGAATATATCCAGCACGAATCCCAGCAAGCCCAAAGCCTTTAGATAAAGTCCTAAGTACTATTAAATTGTCATAATGATCTAAAAAGCTAATAGCAGATTCTTCTTTTTTTATAAAGTCTCCGTACGCCTCATCGACAACCACACATATCCCTAGCTCTTTAGCTTTTATCAATACTTTTTCTATATCTTGTATTGAGATTGTTTGACCTGTTGGATTGTTAGGATTATCAAGATACACTATACTCACATCGCTTGTCATTTTTTGGAGGATAGATTCCACTTTAAAAGCATAATTATCTTCAGGTAACAAAGTAATAGCTTGATAATCCATTCCTAAAAATCGTGCATTAGCAACATAATCTGTAAACTGAGGAGCATAGCCTACAACTTTAGCCCCTACTTCTGCAAATATCGTATTAATAACATATAAGCCCGCTACACTACCATCTACTAACAAAATATTTTCTTTAGTTAGAGAGGCTTGAATTTTCCAGTACTTAATAATAGCATTATGAGCAGCTTGACTATGAGGGTATGCTGAAATTTTATTCGCATCATAGTTTTTAATAACATCGTTTACAGACTTAGGAAAGCCATAAGGATTGCAACCCTCACTACAATCAACTCCATTTGGTGGGAGAATTATTATATCAGAGGCATAGCTTTTTTTTTCGGCATCGCATAATTCTTTTCTAATTTTCATCGTAAACCTCACTTTATAAGAGAATTATTTTTATCTAACAATAGCTTAATCATTACTTGAAGTTTTGCCATCTTTTTTATTTGTCAATTGTTTATAAGCTAAACAGACAAATAGTAACATTCCCAAATAGCCTGTATAAGGATAAATAAAACCAACAAGAGCTCCGAAATTTAGTTGTCCTAAAGGTAATAATAGAGCGATCAAACCTAGTGCCACAAATTTAGCTTTAGGGGAATCTTCTTTGACCATCTTATTACACACAGTCCAGAACATAGGTGCTGCCGTTGAGAATATACTACCTATTAGTAACACAGAAAATATAGTAGCTAAGATAGGAGAGATTTGTTTAGCTAAAGACAAAGTCGGTACAGCTAGTTTGCTTACTTCTTCTATGTTAACGAGGAGTGCTAAATTCATGAATAAAGCCCCTGTTGTGAGCAAGACTCCCCCTAAAACACCACTAGTGATCGCCTCTTTTTTGTTGGTACATTTTTGACCAAGAGTGAACAAAAATATAATTGCCCCAAAAATATTGTAGGCAGAATACAAAATCCCACTTATCCACCATTTTGGTGCAGCTTGCATATGTGCAATTGGATTGGTACTTTCACTAAGATTAGCCAATTTATCCATATTAGGAATCAATGTGCCAATAGCCACAATAAGTGAAAAAAGGATAATCATAGGTCCAATAAATCCAATAATATCAATCAATTTATTCACACCGATAATATAAGCAATAAACACCAGTACCACCATTAATACAGCACCTATATAGTAGTCTAGTCCATAATACTCATTCAAAGTCGCTCCAGCACCTGAAATCATCACAATAACAACTCCGAACAAAAATAATATCACAAAAACTTCATAAAAAGTACCTAAATATTTTCCACAAAACAATCTATAAGCACTGGTTGCTTTTTGTCCAACATGATCGTAACCCATTGCCATAACAGAGCCACCAACCCATGAAAACAAAAACATACTAATAACGACTACACCTAAGCTCCAAACTCCATAAGATGTGTAAAATTGCATGACCTCTTGACCTGTTGCAAAACCTGAGCCTATAATAAATGCGACATATGCACCCGCAAATTTGATCACATTAACTAAGTTTATATTTCCTTTCATAAACTTCCTCCCAATATTATTTTAAGCATTTTTCTCTCCTGAGTTATTTTTGTTCTATAATAAAAAAACCACCTAGAACTAAATTCTAGATGGTAGATAATATATCTAATTACACCATTGATAATTTAATTCTTTTAACAGAGTGAAGTTCCAAAATAATAGTAAAAGCTAAAAACAGTTGATTTGTTAATCATCATAATTTCCTTTGATATTTGATTTTTTGATAGGGCATAAAAAAAGCCACCTAGAACTAAATCTAGATGGCAGATAATATATCTAATTACACCATTGATAATTTAATTCTTTAACAAAAGGGAGTCCCAAAATAATAGTAAAAATTAAAAACGGTTGATTTGTTAATCACAATAATTTCCTTACGATAAAAATCGCTTAATAATATTATATCTTATTATATATATTTTGTCAAGCTTTTATTTTAAATAAATTATCCCCTACTCACCATGCCTTATAATCGTTTATATCATTAATTATCTAATTGATATTTTTGTATAATATGATTATATCGTTTGGTGTATTCAGCATGATAAAATTTGTTTTTAGGTATCCATTGAGAAATCGACTTACTACCTTTGGATCTATTGCATGTTTTTGAAACGAGAATGAGATTTTCTCTATCGTTAGCAAAATCTTTTTTTTGTTGAGAAGTCCACAAATATCCTCCCATTTTGTGAGCTAAACCCAAAGGAACAATATGATCAACCTCAAGCTCATCGGTTTTGTGAAATGTTTTGCCACTATAAGGATCATAGAAAAAAATAAAGGATTTCCTAGCTTTGTTATGATCGTATTGGTAGTCATCTCTATTGTAATTATCTTTAGAATAAGTAGTTAAAACCAGCATAAAAATCAATAAAACATATCTCATAATATTTCTCCTTATAACAAACGCTACAAGGTTTTTTAAAATTTAAAAAGTAATGCCCATAGAGTTTGCTGGTACAATCTTTACAGAGCTAAAAGTCTTAAATATTTCTACTTTAGTACTTCACCCAGAAAAAATATACAAAGCTCTATGAGCAATTAGTATAAATATACTTCTGGGTGAAGTACTTGTACAAAATAAATGTACGGAAAAAAGTATCAAAATGCTTTCAAAATAAAAAAAAGAATTATCCATAGATAATCCAATGCTATTTTAAAAGCATAAGATAAAAATATTATACAAACTATTTCTAGTCCGTAAAGATTGTACCATATATATTATAAATTACTTTTATTTTTTTGTCAATAGAGAATTTGAAGTATTACTTTTCTCTAGGGGGTAGCCTTGGATCTACCCCCCTATAACCCCCGATCCAAACAAGGGGCTACTTGCCCCTTATTGATCCCCCGATGTAGATTTTAAGAAAACTAATATTCAAATCATCTCTCAATAACTATATATGATTGGTGGGCTATGTACTGACACAACGACCTATATTGAGATGATTTTATAGCCCGGCTTTTCGCCTCATAAAATGGGGGGGAGTTACTTACCATAAAGGGGGTCTCGGAGTGGGGGTTATTGGGTGGGTAGCGAAGCATCTAGGGACGCCCCCTAAAAGAAGAGCATAATAGAAAAATCGAGATATTCCTACTCGGAGAGTGCTTCGCTGCCCCCCATGAAAAAAGTAACACCAAAAAATCTCTATTAAAGAAAAATTAATAATAGAGATCTTAAAAGTCGTTACTAGAGGGCGAGAAATTGGATTTTACTTTTTATGTAGCATTGTTTAATATATATTGTGTGGCGATTTATAAATAAAAACAGATGAGGACAATAAAATGATTACAATAACAAATACAATAACAAACTGGATCAATAAAGAATTGATCATGGTAGACTTTCCCCCTCAGCCTTGGTGGGAAAACGATGTGTTTTGGCAGATCATGGGAGCGGTTGCCATTCCTATATTTTTATCATTATGGGCTTGGTTTGATAATGTAAAAAAGGACAAAGAAAGTGCAAGAAAAGATGAACTAAATATATTACTAAAATATATAGAGAGAAATGTTAATGTTTTATCATCAATCCACAGAAATGAACATAATGAAAGCACTGCCCATTTATTAAAATTCCTCCGTAAAGAAACTAAATTTTTATTAAATATTGAGAGAATGATGGGTACTATGCAATATTATAATCGTTCTTGGATATTCAAAAATGCTCTAGCATTACTAATTCAAACGGA
>CAMRBT010000032.1 GCA_947040475.1 uncultured Brevinema sp. | reverse complement strand
ATCCCAAAAGGATCTTCAGAGCCCAACAAAAACAAAGTCGGTACTCTTACAAAAGCACAAGTGCGTAAGATTGCTGAAATTAAAATGCCTGACTTGAATGCGTTCACAGTAGAAGCAGCGATGCATATTATTGAAGGAACTGCACGAAATATGGGCGTTGAGACGGAGGCGTAATATGGGTACACTTATTCATAACGGAGTCCGTTATAAAGGAACAAAACGTCAATTGGAAAATATTAAAAAGTTTGATTTACTTCAAACTTATAATTTGGAAGATGCGACAAAAATGATAAAAGAACTTGCTAATGCAAAATTCGATGAAACCATTGAATTACATTACAATCTTAATATCAAACAAAAACATAGTATTCGTGACACTTTAGTAATGCCTCATAACGTTGGTAAAGAAGTTAAGGTTCTTGTTTTTGCTGAAGGAGATCACGCTACACATGCAAAAGCTGCTGGTGCAGATTTTGTAGGTTCAGATGATCTTATTCAAAAAATCAAAGGTGGTTGGTTTGAATTTGATGCTGTTGTAGCAACACCTGATATGATGCCTCGTTTAGCTGTTGTAGCTTCTGGTTTAGGAAGACGTAAATTAATGCCTTCTCCTAAAACAGGAAATGTAACACTAGAAATCGATCGCGTTGTTAAGGAATTCAAAGCTGGTAAAATCGAAATTCGTGGAGATAAAACTGGTAACTTCCATATTGTTGTTGGTAAAGGATCTAAAACAGAACAAGAACTTACTGAAAATATTTTAGCTGTTCATGCTGTGATTACAAGAAACAAGCCAAGCGATTTGAAAGGTGAATACATCAAATCATTAACACTTACTTCTACAATGGGTCCTTCTATAAGTATTGATTACAAAAAAGTGACGGTGTAGGAGAAAAACATGTTAAAAAAAGCAGATAAAATTGAATTAACAAAAGTACTTGTTAAAGATATTGCTGATGCTGATGGTTTTACGGTTTGTTCTTTTCAAGGATTGACCGCTGCAGGTATGAATGATCTTCGTAGAAAATTATTCGCAGTAAACTCAAAAGCTCAGGTTATAAAAAATCGTCTTCTAAAACATGCTTTGCATGCAAATAAAATTACAGGCATGGATGAATATCTTAAAGAATCAACTATGATTGTACTTGGAAAAGAAGATGCAATGGCTACTCTTAGAGTATTAGGTGCATTTGCAAAAGAAAACGAGCTTTTTAAATTTAAAGCTGGTGTCATAGCAAAAACTGAATACGCTCAAGCGGAAATCATTGAACTTTCAAAACTACCAGGACGTATCGAAATTATCGCTATGATCGCAGGTGGAATGAATTCTGTTATTTCAATGTTCAACGGAACTCTAGAAGCTCTTGCGACAAAAAAAGAACAGGCTTAGTAATAAAGACCTTTAACTAAAAGTATATCTTTTAGTATAATACACAAAGAAAGTTAAAAACACTTTCTATATCTTAGGAGAAAAAAATGGCTGATAACGTAACAAGCGTATTTGATTTAATTTCAAAATTAACTGTTCTTGAATTAAACGAACTTCGTAAAAAAATCGAAGTTGAATTTGATGTTCAAGCAACTGTAGCTGCAGCACCTGCTGGCGGCGGAGCAGCAGCAGCTGTAGAATCTTCAACAGTATCTGTATTTGTTATGGATCCTGGCGCAAGCAAAATTGAAGTAATCAAAGCTATCCGTGAACTAACAGGTCTTGGACTTAAAGAAGCTAAAGAAATGGCTGAAAGCAAAGGAGCTACTCCTCTTAAAGCTGATATCGAACAAGCTGAAGCTGATCAAATGGCAGAAAAACTTAAAGCTGCTGGTGCTGTCGTAGAAGTTAAATAGTTTTATTTGATTTACTCAATAGCAATTTATTTACTAGATTCTTGCAACTAACTATTACATTATTTACATACCCCTATCGTTTGATGGGGGTATGTATACGTTTTTATTTATAAAATTTGTGAGTTATTCACAACCTAAAGATGATCAAAGTCTTTTGGTACTATTAAAATTATATGGAGAAAAGTTATGGCACCAATCATCAAACGTGTTTCCTTTGCCGAATTTCAAACTCAAACGGAAGCTCCTGATTTATTAGCGATACAGCTAGAATCGTTTGCAGAGTTTTTGCAGGAAGAAGCAGCCTCTAACAAAAGAGAGCTAAAAGGGCTCGAAGGTGTTTTCAAATCTGTGTTTCCAATAGAAAGTACAGATGGAAATATTGTTATTGAATATGTTCAATATGATATTGGAGAACTAAAATATTCTCAGGATGAAGCTTTTGATAAGAATCTTACTTATAGCTCACCTATCAAAGTTATTTTCCGTCTTATAGATCGTAAGACTGGAGAAATCAAAGAAAAAGACATCTACATAGGGGATTTCCCTATTATGACAGACCGTGGTACCTTTATTATTAATGGTGCAGAGCGTGTTGTTGTCAACCAAATCTACAAATCACCAGGGGTTCTCTTTGGTGCTAAAAACAAAGAATTTGCTGCTAAAATTGTCCCAGAAAAAGGTTCTTGGTTAGAATTTTTAATTGATAGTAAAAAAGACTTAATGTATGTGCGTATTGATTCTCGTCGTAAAGTTCTTGTAACAACATTACTTCTTTCTTTAGGAATGACAGTAGAAGATATTGTTTCTCGTTTCTTCGAAATGACAGATGTTTCTCTTAACTCTGACTCCGAGGCTATTTCTAAATTAGTTGGACAATATGTTGGAGAAACTGTTCTCGACGAAGATGATAAACCTATTGTTTCTGCAATGGACAAACTCTTCCCTAACACCGTAAATCAACTTTTCCAAAAAGGTATTGCTTCTCTTAAAATTATCAATGCAGATTCTTTGGCAAAAAATAGAGCTCTTGTAAACACTCTTGAAAAAGATGATACAAAAGATAATCTTCAAAAAGCTGTTAAAAAAATCTATAGTATTCTACATCCCGGTGAAGCAGCTCCTTTTGACGTAATTATTCGTGATCTTAATAATATGTTCTTTAACAATCGTTATTATGATCTTGGAGAAGTTGGTCGTTATAAATTAGTAATGAAACTATATCAAGGGCTTGAAAAACAAGATAGAGATGCACTTTTAGAATCTTTCACTCTTTCTTTCGAAGATATTTCAGCAACTCTTAAGCATTTGATTGCTGTTTCTAATGAAGAAGCTCCAATTGATGACGTGGATCATTTAGGTAATCGTCGTGTTCGTAGTGTAAGTGAACTTATTGTTGATGCAATTAGTGCTGCTTTTATTACTGTCGAAAAATCTATCTATGAAAAATTATCAACAAGAGAAATTGAAGATCTTTCTCCTCAAAATATTATTAATGTTAAACCTATCATGTCTTCTATTAATGATTTCTTTGGAATGAGTCAATTGTCTCAGTTTATGGATCAAATTAATCCTATCTCAGAGCTTACTCACAAACGTCGTCTTTCAGCTTTAGGGCCTGGTGGACTTTCTAGAGATAGAGCAGGTTTTGAAGTTCGTGACGTTCACTATACTCATTATGGTCGTGTCTGTCCTATAGAAACACCAGAGGGTCCAAATATTGGACTTATCGTGTCTCTTTCTATCTTTGCAAAAGTAAATCATTACGGATTCCTTGAAACACCTTACCTAGTCGTAACAGACAGTCAGGTTACTAAAGAAATCGTATATCTTTCTGCGAATGAAGAAGAAAATATGTATATTGCTCCTGTTAACGTAACAATGTCTAAAACATTCAAAATTACTGAAGAGTTCCCACGTGTACGTTTTAAAGGCGAATACGAATTAGTCCCAGCAAGTAAAATTCAATTAATGGACGTTTCTGCTTTACAACTTTTATCTGTGTCTGCTGCTTTAATACCATTTGTCGAAAACGATGATGCTAACCGTGCCCTCATGGGATCAAATATGCAACGTCAAGCAATGCCTCTTCTTAGAGGGAATTCTCCTATAGTCGGAACTGGTATGGAATATTTAGTAGCGAGAGATTCTCGTGCTGCTATTCTTGCTAAAGAAGATGGAGAAATCACAAAAGTAGATTCTAAAAATGTAGAACTCAAAACCAAATCAGGTACTACCGCTTACAAACTTTCTAAATTTAGAAGAACCAACCAAGATACAAGTTTTAACCAAAAACCTATTGTCAATGTTGGGGAAAAAGTTATTAAAGGTCAAGTTATTGCTGATGGATTTGGTACAGACCAAGGTGAATTAGCATTAGGTAAAAATGCCGTTGTTGCGTTCATGCCTTGGAATGGATATAACTATGAAGATGCTGTACTTATGTCTGAAAGACTTATCAAAGAAGATGATTTCACTTCTATATATACAACTGTCTTTGAATGTCCTGCTCTTGAAACTAAACAAGGTCCAGAAGAAATCACAAGAGAAATTCCAAACATAGGAGAAGATGCTCTTCGTAATTTAGACGAAGATGGTATTATCCGTGTTGGTGCTTATGTAAAACCTGGTGATATCCTTGTTGGTAAAGTAACTCCTAAAGGAGAACCTACAGAAACTCCTGAATTTAGATTGCTACATGCTATCTTTGGTGAAAAAGCTAAAGATGTTCGTGATACTTCACAACGTGTTCCTCATGGGGAAGACGGAGTAGTTGTAGACGTTAAAGTATTTACCATCAAAAATGGAGATGAATTATCTCCTGGTGTCTTAAAACTTATTAAAGTTTACCTTGCTAAAAAAAGAAAAATCAAACCTGGTGATAAAATTGCTGGTAGACACGGAAACAAAGGGGTTGTCTCCAGAGTTATGCGTGAAGAAGATATGCCTTTCCTCCCAGACGGAACTGCTGTAGATGTGGTTTTAAATCCTCTCGGTGTTCCATCTCGTATGAACCTTGGACAATTATTCGAAACATATTTAGGAATGGCTGGATTGAAACTTGGTGTTAAATACCAATGTGCTGCCTTCCAAGGTGCTTCTTTAGATCAGATTGATGAACAAACAGATCTTGCAAATGCTAAAATATTAGAAAATCTTATGGAAGAACGTAGTAAATACGGTGAAACCAAAGAAGAAATTGAAAAGTATTGGGAAGAAATTAAACTTACCAAAACTGGAAAATACAAACTTCGAGATGGACGTACTGGGGAATATTTCCAGAAAAACGTTTTCGTTGGTGTTATGTATGTTCTCAAACTTAACCATATGGTTGATGACAAATTACATGCTCGTTCTGTTGGACCATACTCACTTGTTACCCAGCAACCACTTCGTGGTAAGGCTAACTTTGGTGGTCA
Source organism: uncultured Brevinema sp. (assembly GCA_947040475.1). Classification (GTDB taxonomy): domain Bacteria; phylum Spirochaetota; class Brevinematia; order Brevinematales; family Brevinemataceae; genus Brevinema_A. The sequence continues at coordinate 6,421 of CAMRBT010000032.1, read as the reverse complement.
GCGTTTAGGAGAAATGGAAGTTTGGGCATTAGAAGCTTATGGTGTTGCTAATTTACTTCAAGAAATGATGACAGTGAAATCAGATGATACTGATGGACGTATTCGTCTTTATGAAGGAATTATCAAAGGTAAGAGAGTTTCTTCTCCTAGCATTCCAGAATCTTTTAATGTTCTTATACAGGAGCTTAGAGGACTTGCACTTGATATTCAGGTGTACGATAAATCTGGTAAATGTGTTCCATTAAACGAAAAAGAAAAAGAAATGCTTGACATGAGAGTACATCTCATATAGTTTTGTTATAAAAAAAACGACAAGACTATTAAATATGTAGAGTTTTAAACTCTTAGAGAGGATACGAAGTATGAAAGATAAGCAAGGATTCGGTGCTATTTCCGTTAATCTAGCAAGTTCTGAGCTAGTGAGATCTTTATCTCATGGTGAAGTATTAAAACCAGAAACAATAAATTATAGAACCTTAAGAGCTGAAAAAGATGGACTTTTTTGTGAGCGTATTTTTGGACCAACGAAAGATTATGAATGTTCTTGTGGAAAATTCAGATCTATCCGTTACAAAGGAATCGTTTGTGATCGTTGTGGCGTAGAAGTTACAGAAGCAAAAGTTCGTCGTTATAGAACAGGACATATTGAGCTTGTAGCTCCTATTGCGCATATTTGGTATTATAGAATTATACCGTCAAAAATTGCGATTTTATTAGATGTTGCTCCTAGTCATATTCAAAGTATTTTATATTTTGAAAAATATATTGTTATTGATCCCGGCGAAACAGATCTAAAACCTAACCAAGTATTAACTGATGAAGAATACGATGAATATAGAGATCGTTATAAAGAAGCTTTTACTGCTGGTTCAGGAGCTGGTTCTGTACGTCAAATCCTTAGAAATATTGATTTGGATTCTTTAGCAGATGAATTGCGTTCTACTAATGAATATCAAAATAAAAGCGATAAAAAAATTATCAAAAGATTAGAACTTATTGAAGATCTTAGAAAATCAAAAAATAAACCTGAATGGATTATTTTAGATGCTGTTCCTGTATTACCACCAGACCTACGTCCTATGGTTCCACTAGATGGCGGTCGTTTTGCGACTTCTGATATTAATGATCTTTACCGTCGTTTGATTAACAGAAACAATAGACTTAAAAAACTAAAATCAGTTAATGCTCCAGATATTATTATCAAAAACGAAATGAGAATGGTACAAGATGCTGCGGATTCATTATTCGACAACTCTCGTCGTGCTCACCCTGTAACAGGTGGTGGAGACAGACCATTAAAATCTCTCTCTGATATCCTCAAAGGTAAACAAGGGCGTTTCCGTCAAAACTTACTAGGTAAACGTGTAGACTATTCTGGACGTTCTGTAATTATTGTCGGACCTAGTCTAAAATTACACCAATGTGGACTCCCAAAACAAATGGCTCTTGAATTATTCAAACCATTCGTGATGCGTGAACTTGTGGAACAAGAATTTGTTTCTAATATTAAAGCAGCTAAACATTTGATAGAAATTGAACACGAAAAAGTGTGGGAAATACTAGAAAATGTAGCAAGTCATCACCCTGTTCTTCTCAATCGTGCACCAACACTTCACAGACTAGGTATTCAAGCATTTGAGCCTATCCTTGTTGAAGAAAAAGCGATACAGTTACATCCTCTTGTGTGTCATGCCTACAATGCTGACTTTGATGGAGACCAAATGGCGGTACACGTACCAATATCTCCCGAAGCTCAGATCGAAGCTTGGTTATTAATGCTCTCCAGTAGAAACCTTCTTAACCCTGCGAACGGACACCCAGTAGTATATCCAACACAGGATATGGTATTAGGTATTTACCATTTAACAAAACCGTTCTTACACAAACCTGAAAAAATCAAAAAGTTTGATTCTTATTCAGAATTATTATATGCAGTAGATTCAAAAATCTTTGCTTATGAAGATTGGATACAATTCAAAATTGATGGCGAATGGGTAGAAACTACTCCTGGACGTGTGATTTTCAACCAAGTAATTCCTGAAAAATTAGGATATATTAACGAAACACTCACTTCCAAGCGTGTAGAAAAACTATTATCATTGTGTTACCGTACTTATGGTGTTAAAGAAACTGCTTATTTAGCAGATGATCTTAAAACTTTAGGTTATACACATGCTACTAAACTTGGGGTAACAATATCTCTTACAGATATTAAAATTCCACAAGAAAAATATGGTATCGTAGAAAAAGCGGAAAAAGAAGTTCAAAAAATCGAAGACAACGCTCGTCGTGGTTTGATTACTTATGCTGAAAAATATAACCAAGTGTTAGATATTTGGGCACAAGCTAATGATAGAATCAAGAAAATCGTTGAATCCCGTTTGCAAGAAGATGAAGATGGATTTAATGCTCTTTACGTCATGATGGACTCTGGTGCTCGTGGTAGTAGAGAACAAATTCGTCAGCTTTCAGGTATGCGTGGATTGATGGCTAAACCTTCTGGAGAAATCCTAGAGATGGCTATTCGTTCCAACTTTAAAGAAGGACTTTCTGTACTTGAATACTTCATCTCCAGTCATGGTGCTCGTAAAGGTCTTGCCGATACAGCTCTTAAAACTGCCGATGCTGGTTACTTAACTCGTAAACTTGTTGATATTTCTCAGGACGTTGTTATCACAACACATGATTGTGGTACTCTCCGTTATATGGAATTAGAAACAGTGAGAAGTGGAGAAGAAATTAAAAAAACATTAGCTGATCGTTGTTTAGGACGTGTCTCTGCTGTTGATTTATTTGATCCTCGTAACGGTGATTTAATTGTTGAAGCAAATGAAATTATTGATGAAGATGCCGTGAAAAAAATTGAAGAAGCTGATATCGATAAACTTCGTATCCGTTCTGTACTTACTTGTGAAGCGCCTCAAGGTGTCTGTGGAAAATGTTATGGTTGGGATCTCTCTCAATTAAAAAGTGTCAGTATTGGTGAGGCTGTTGGTATTATCGCAGCGGAATCTATTGGACAACCTGGTACACAGTTAACAATGCGTACTTTCCATATTGGTGGTACGGCACAAGCAACTTCAGAAGATAACAAATTAGCACTTTCTTATGATGCCTTTTTACTTTCTGTTCCTGAAAATGTTGTTAAAAAAGAAACAGAAGAAGGAATTTTAAATATTATCTCTCGTAAAGGTGTTGCTGAAGTACAAAAAGTATTGGCACAAATTGCTATTGATGATTTACAAAATCCAACAGATGCTGAAAAATTACACAATAAAGAAATCGCTGCAGAACATACGGTAGCTATCCGTAAAAACGGTGAAGAAATTCGTTTTGGACGTCGTGTTGTCATTAAAAAAGTTAAAAAAATGCTTTTAGCTCTTGAATCACAACGCTATACTTATCCAATCCGTGTTGGTTCTGCGTTACAAGTTGAAGCGGGTGGAATGATTACTAGAGGAACATCTATTGTTGAATTTGATCCCTATAACGAACTTTATATTTGTGAATTTGAAGGTATTGTTAAATACTTCGAAAAAGAAGTTGATGGTGTTATGGAAAAAGACAAGTCAATCTTATTAATTACTGATGATGAAGGCGTAGAATTAGAAAGATTCATGATTATTGCCGGAGTATCATTAGCAGTTGAAGAAGGTGCTCGTGTAAAACCTGGTGCTACCGTAGCTCGTCGTCCTATGGCAAAACGTAGAACAAAAGATATTATTGGTGGACTACCACGTGTTACCGAACTATTTGAATCTCGTCAACCTAAAAATATTGCTGTTATTGCACTTTGTGAAGGTATCGTCGAAAGTATCATTCAGAAAAAAGGTAAATACACTATTAACGTTCAAGCAACAAATGGAAGAATCTTCGGTCACTTTGTGGTTGCAGGTAAAAATATTTATGTTCGTATCGGCGATAGAGTTGAAGCTGGTGAGCCATTATGTGATGGTATTGTAAGTCCACATGATATCCTAAGAGTATTGGGACAAAATGCGGTGGAACAATTCCTTCTTGAAGAAATACAAGACGTTTATGGATTGCAAGGGGTGGAGATCAATGAAAAGCATATTTCTATTATCATCCGTCAAATGCTTCGTAAAGTAGAAATTACTGATCCAGGTGATACTGAATTTATCACAGGTCAAATTATTGATAGACATCTTTTCCAAAGAGAAAACGACAATGTATGTTCACAAGGTGGACAAGCGGCAAAAGCAAGACCTGTTCTTATGGGTCTAACAAAAGCTGCTCTTGTCACAGAAAGTTTCTTATCAGCTGCTTCCTTCCAAGAAACACCAAAAGTACTTTCTGGAGCTGCTTTAAGAGGTGCTGTAGATACCTTACAAGGACTAAAAGAAAATCTTGTGATTGGACAATTAATCCCTGCTGGTACTGGTATCAAACATTATGATTCCTTAAAAATCATAGGTAAGAGAAAACCAGTTCTACAAGTAGAAGAACCTGCTGAATAAATCAATTACATAAATAAAGCCCTTAGAGCAATCTGAGGGCTTTTTTATTTGTGTGATTGATAAACATATTGTATACTATATAAAAATTAAAGGATATTGATTATGAGCCAACTAAGTAAAATAAATAGTGAACATTTAGATAGATTAGACCATTTAAGATTTTTTGCTTGTATATGGATTTTATTATTACATATGGGAAATGAAAAAGGTCATATGGTTTCTGATAATAATTCTATTTTAAGTGCAATTCAAATTATTATTAGAGAGGGGCATTTAGGGACTAGTGTTTTTTTTGTTTTAGGAGCATTTATATTGACTGTTTTATCAAGAGGTGGAGAAAGACCAATTGTATATCATAAGTTTATCATTAATAGATCGTTAAGAATTGTTCCGTTGTATATTCTTTGTTCTTCTATAGCTTTTTCAATTGAGCCGTATGTAGGAATATCAAGTCTAATTACAAATATTCTTAGTTTTAAAACTCTTGGGCACTGGTATGTATTATTAACTTTAGCTTACTATCTTATTACTCCATTTCTTTTATTTATATTATATAATAAAGGAAAAAAAATTATAGGATATTTTTTATTATTATCTATAATTGGTAAAGTAGCAGCTTATTATGCATTTCATGCTTATGGAAAAACTTACAATCTTTATTGGACAACAAATATAGATCTTTTTTGGTCTCTTGATTTATGGTTATTAGGGATGCTCTTTGGAAAATTATATGTAGAAAATAAGTTTAAACTTTTAGATAATCAATGGATTGCTAATATATTATTTATTATAACTTCAATAATTTATATATTATATATATATATTGATATAAATTTTAGAAACTCTATATATATGGTTACGTTTTTTCAAATACAAGGAGTTATATTAGGAATATTAATAATTTCTTATATACACTCATCTGTATTGAAAAATAAACATATTAACAATTTTATATCTTCATTTAGTAAACTAATATTGGGTATTTATTTAATTCATCTGTTTTTAATAAAACTACCCGTTTTTTTACCTCACGACAACACATACAATATTTTAATCAACACTTTTTTGATTTTACTTCCTATTAGCAGTATTTTTGCATATTGTGCATACAAATGCATTGAAGAACCTTGCTTAGCAATGAAAGTTAAATATTATAAAGATTAATTAACACATAATGCTTAAAAAAAGCCCTTGGAGCAATCTGAGGGCTTTTTTATTTGTGTGATTGATGAATATATGGTATATTAAATATAAATAGGAGAAAATATGATTAAGCAAATGTTATTTTTTCTTAAAGTAGGGGCTATTAGTTTTGGCAAAATGGTGGCAACAAATTATATGTACGAAGAATTTGTCGATAAGAAAAAAACATTAACAAAAGATGAATTTTTTGCTATTAATGGAATGTGTAAATTATTACCAGGTCCTTCTCAAACACAAATGAGTATTATCTTAGGGGTCTTAGAAAGAGGGAAGCTTTTTGGTATTGTGACAGGATTGATGTATCTACTACCTTCTTTTTTATTAATCACTTTATCTGCTTATCTCTATTTTGAAAAAGGATCTGTCATCGATACAAACAAATTAAATTACGGGCTTGTTCCATTTTCTTTAGCCTTAATGTTAGATGCCTCCCTAAAACTGGGTAAAAAATCGATAGATTCTTGGGCAACGATAGTCATTTTTATTATAGCTAGTGTGCTTGCGTTTTTTTCTGTAGATATGATAATCATCCTCTTAATAAGTGGATTGTTAGGGGTAATATTACACATAGATTGTGAAAAGTTGTTAAAAAAAGACTCTCAAGACAAGCTGTTTACTGTTAGCCCTATAATTTTTTTCTCAGAACCTTTGGTCTCTTTATTTTTGTTTTTTCTAAAATTAGGAGCTATCGTCTATGGGGGAGGCTTGGTACTTATTCCTATGATACATAACAAAATTGT
>CAMRBT010000031.1 GCA_947040475.1 uncultured Brevinema sp. | reverse complement strand
AAAAAACACCACCTCATTATCGGGGTGGTGTTTGGTTTTAAAGATGATCTTTATTAAGTAAAATAATTACTCCTTATTTTGATAAATATTTTTTATAAAACTTCAATTTCACTGTTGACAAGGTTAAAAAATCGGTATATTATATATAACAATAATTTAGAAATAATTAATGTGATTTAGGGAGTATTATTATGAAAAAATTATTTATTATATTTGTCATTTTGCAGACTGCAAATATTTTTGCCCAAGAGACAATCATACTTGGCGATAAACAATTGGGATATGCTGAAATAACAGCTATTGCTGATGGAACAAAAGTCAAGCTATCTACAAACGCTATAGAAAGAATAAAAAAAGGGCATGATATCTTAATTACTGCTGCAGAAAGTGGACATGCTATTTATGGCTTAACCGTAGGTGTTGGCTTAAATAAAGACAAATCGATGATTGATTCAGACGGTAAATTATCTGCTGAAGTACAACAATTATCACGAGATTTTAATAAAGGATTGATATATGCTCATATTGGTGCTGTAGGCGATAAATTACCTATTAGAACAGTTAGAGCAGCAATGGCTACCCGACTAAACAATATTGCATATGGATCAACTGGGGTCACAATTCAAGTCGCTCAACAGATCGAGGATTTCTTAAATAATGGGATCACTCCTGTTATGCCAGAAACAGGTTCTATAGGAATGGCAGATATTACTATTATGGGACATCTTGGATTAGCTTTAATTGGTGAAGGGAAAGTTTATTATAAAAACAAAGAGATTGCTGCAGCAACTGCTATTAAAAAAGCAGGTTTAAAACCAATAGTTTTATATGCAAAAGACGCTTTATCCATTGTTAGCTCTAATGCTTTAGCAGTAGGTAGAACGGTACTACTAATGAGCGATTTAGAGCAGTTAATTAAAGTATCTAAAGTAGTCTACGCAATAAGTTTAGAAGGATTGAATGGGAACATTGCTCCTATTTCTGCTGAGGCAATGGCATTACGCCCATATAAAGTTACAACTGATGTAGCGACAGAAATTAGAAATATTCTAAAAGGTAGTTATTTATGGAATGTCGATAACGAAAGAGCTTTACAAGATCCTCTAAGCTATCGTGATAGTGTGCATTATATTGCAGCGTTAGAGCGTTCTTTTAACGAATTAAATGAATTGATGTTAATTCAACAAAATTTCTCTGACGATAACCCTGGGGTATCATTGAACACTGTTGATAAACCACAATCATCACAAGAAGAAAAATTTTATGTTAAATCTGGTGGTGCAGTAGTACCAACATCTAACTTTGATCCTATTATTTGGGCTTTAGCATTAGAAAATGTATCTGTCACACTAGGGGTAAATTCTACTTTAGCAACACAAAGAACGATTAAACTTAACAATGAATACTTCACTAAACTTACTAGATTCTTAGGAACAGACAAAACAGTACATGCTTTTGGTGCTATGGAAAAACCTATTACAGCGTTGAATGCTGAAAATTTATATTACGCTAATCCTGCAGTAACATATTCCGTGCCTGTTGCTGGGAACATTGAAGATATAGCAACTAATGTACCATTTATTACTAAAAAAGTACAACAACAAATCAATAATTTGTTCCAAATTTATGGTATAGAGCTAGTTCATGCAACACAAGCAGTTAATTTAAGAATGGCAAAAAACGATACCACTTTTAAATTATCAACAGAGACTAAAGTTTTATTTGATTCTTTTAGAACACAAGTAGAATTTTTAGAAGTTGATAGACCTTTATCTAGTGATTTTTCAACAGCTAGTTCATTTTTAATGAACTATTAAGAAAAGTATATAAAAATTATACAAAAATATTATTTATAGTTATATAGGAGACTTTATGAAAAAGTTATTACTTACATTAATACTTATCGCTGGGATAACAATATCTTGTGCGAAAAAAAATCCCATCGTCAGCGGTACGTTTGAAGGAGTAGGGGCAGGGCGTTATGGAGATATTACCGTATCCGTCGTTTTAGAAGACTCTGTAATTACAGGGATTAACATTCTCTCCTCAGAAGAAACAAAATCTATTGCACAACCTGTTTATACAGATATGAGACAGACAATGATAGATAACAACAACATCAATGTCGATATGGTCAGTGGTGCGACGATGACTGCCAAAGGATTTATTGGAGCTGTCGAAGTTGCCCTCAAATCTGCTGGGGTTAATCTAAAAGGCAAAAAAATCCCTATCACAGAAGCGGCAAAAGAAGAAGCTATTCAAAATTATGATATCGTCGTTATTGGTGGTGGTGGTGCTGGATTTAGTGCTGCTATCGAAGCCAAAAATAATGGAGCTGAAAAAGTTGTACTCTTAGAAAAACTTCATTCTGTTGGAGGAAGTACATTAATTTCAGGAGCTGGAATCAATGCTGCTAACACATGGATGCAAAAGAAGTTTGGAATTAAAGATTCTGAAGAATTATTTTATAATGATTCCCTAAAAGGTGGAGATAATCTTGGAACACCGGAACTGATTCGTTATGTTACAGCTAATGCAGATGAGGGTGTTACTTGGCTCAGTAATTATATTGGAGTCCCTTATCGTACCTATGTGCAACAATTTGGAGGGCATACTGTTCCTCGTTCTCACAACCCTGAAGGACATTCAGGCGAAGGAATGATAAACTTAATGAAAGCAAAAGCTGAAGAACTTGGTATAGATGTTAAAACAGGAACTGAAGCAACAGAACTACTTATGGCAGATGGACGAGTCAATGGAGTAATGGCAAATAAAAACGGGCAAGAAATTACATTTAATGCCAGTAAGGCTGTTATTATTGCAACTGGAGGATTCGGTGCAAATGTAGAAATGCGTACTAAATACAATGCTGAATACGATAAAGACTATCTTGTAACAGTATCTCCTGGAAATACAGGGGACGGTATTTCAATGGCTGAAAAATTAGATGCAGATACTGTCGGTATGGAGCATATCCAAACTTATCCTACCTCTAACCCTATTACTGGAGAGATTTCTTATGTTGCAAACACTCGTTTTAACGGGGCTATTCTTGTCAACCAAGAAGGAAATCGTTTTGTCGAGGAAATGGGCAGAAGAGATGCTATTTCTAAAGGTATTCTCGCTCAATCTGGGGGATTCGCATATCTAATGTGGAATGAAGCAATAGGTAAAGTAGGGGATGTTTTAGAAGGAAACAAAAAAGAATATAGTACTCTCCTCAATCAAAAATTGATCGTTAAAGCTGATACTATTGAAGAAGTTGCTAAATTTTTTAATATCTCTGCAGAAGAACTTAAAAACACAATTACTAAAGTCAATGAATATGCACAAAATAAAAAAGATCCTGATTTCAATCATAGAAGAGGTTTAGTCGCAATGACAGAAGGTCCTTACTATATCCAAAAAGTAGTTCCTTCTATTCATCATACAATGGGTGGATTAAAAATTGATATTAATGCTCATGTCCTTGATAAAAACAACAAAGTTATTCCTGGATTATATGCTGCTGGCGAAGTCACAGGTGGTATTCACGGAGCAAATCGTCTCGGTGGAAATGCTATCGCTGATATTGTCGTATTTGGACGGACTGCTGGTAAAAATGCTGCGACAGGTATTTAAGATATTCAAATAATTTTAACTACTAATTTAAAAACTCCCGTATATATTATATGGGAGTTTTTTGATTATATTCTTAATATAACAATAATTTAATTAGAAAAAAACACCCTCGGATTAGGAGAGTGTTTTTTATAATCAATAAATTTGTAAAAAAGTAGACAGGGGGGACTTAGCCAATTTCATAAAGATGTCCTTTGATCTATTAAAGAAAAAAGCAACATATACCAATTTCAAATACCCTAAAATTAGTACACCCCTATCTAATTTGTTTAAAATAGTAAATATTAAATATTTTTCAGAGCTTTCATCTGATCTTTTGTATTCATGTATAATTGTTTATAAAAACCAAACATATCATCGTATAGTTTTTGATTTTTGGAACTTGGTTGAGCCTTTAGTTCTAATGTTCCCCATTGTTTTACAATATTCACATCAGATATCAAACCTGCTCCTAAAGCTGCTAATACAGCATCTCCGAGAGGAGCTTCAACATCTTCTTTGATTATTTTTACAGGACGATTGGTAATATCAGAAATAATTTGAAGCCATCCATCAGATTTACTAGTACCACCAACAACAATTAAATCTTCAGATAGTTTTACTTGTTGTGATTGCGCTAATTCAATATTATGACGAAGGGAAAAAGCAACACTTTCTAAAATAGCTCTATATATATGTTCTTTTTTATGATGCAATCCTAAACCAAAAAATACTCCAGAGGCATAAGCGTCCCATATAGGACTTCTTTCTCCCATAAAATATGGTAATACTAAAAGACCTTCTGCACCAGCAGGAGTTGTTTTAATATATTGTTCTAATTGGGTGTAATCTGTTTCTCCAAAATTTTGTCTAAACCAATTCACCAATGCACCAGATGTACTTGCACCACCAAAACTATAGATTTCTTTTTTACAATTAATCACATAAGGCATACTAACCATATCTCGCACTAGTTTAGATTTTTCTGTAAGAAACCCCCAACAAGTACTTGTTCCCATCATAGCAACATGATCACTTTTTTGGAGTACTCCAGAAGCAAAAGTAGCAACAGGTGCGTCAACACCTCCAGCAATAACTAAAGTTTCTGTAGTTAGTCCTAGTTCTTCAGCAACTTTTGGTAATAATCCACCAACAATATCACTACATTCTACTAAATTGTCAGGGCATAATTCTCTTGGAATACCAAGAACTTGTAGCATTTCTTCTGACCATGTGTGAGTATTAATATCGTAAATACCACCAATATTAGCAGCAGAAGATAAATCTACAGCCAAGTTTCCTGTCATTTTGTATGCAATATAATTATTAGGAGGAACAAAATATCTGATTTTTTTCCATATATCAGGTTGATTTTTTTTAAACCATAGCATTTTAGCATAACCATAGTAACTATTTACATAGTTTCCTGTGATATCAAATAATTTATCTAGATCAATATTATCTTTGACCCATTGTACTTCAGCTTCAGCTCTGCGATCCATCCATATAAGACAAGGGGCAACAGGTTCCATATCTTTTCCAACAGGGACACCAGATCCACCATAAAGACTACTAATTGCTATAGCTTTTACTTCTTTGGCATTCACTTTTGCTTTTTGGGTGCATTCTTTTATCACTTGATAAGAAGACTTCAACCAGCCCTCAGGCCATTGTTCTGCCCATAAAGGCTTAGGAATAAGCAATTCATGTTCGCAGACTGCTGACGCTAAGATTTGATGATTTGATACATCAACAATAATAGCTTTTGAGCTAGATGTGCCGATATCTAATCCTATTACATAAGACATATAAACTCCAATTTTATGGTATTAACAACACTTTAATACTATCTCCACCTTGCGCTACTGCTAACGCTTTATCAAATTCACTTAATTTAAATTGGTGGGTAATAATATCTTCAGCGGTAATCAATCCTCTTTCTAATAAATTAATCGCTGTAGGGTAACAATAAGGTCCTAAATGAGATCCAAGAAGATCTAATTCTTTTCTATCTCCAATTTCAGAGAAATCAGTGGTGACATCTTGTCCAAGCACACTAAATTGGATAAAACGACCAAGACGACGTATCATTTCTAAACCTTGAGTTACTCCACTAGGATGCCCAGTTGCTTCTATGTATATATCACATCCATAACCTTCTGTTAAATCTTTAACAATTTTAACAGCATTTTCTTTGCTACCATTGATAGTTTTAGTTGCTCCTAATTTTTTAGCTAATTCAAGACGTTTGTCATCCATATCAATGACAATTAATTCTTTAGGAGTAGTTAATTTAATACCTTGAATAATAGCAAGGCCTAAAGGACCTGCACCTGCAACAACAACAATATCAGCAAAGTCTACTTGAGCTCTTTGAACAACGTGTAAAGCACAAGCAAGAGGCTCAATAAAACAAGCATCAGCTACAGATAGATTTTCTGGAACTTTATGGACTACAGCATTTTCGTTGTAACGCATATATTCTGCCCAACTACCTTCACTATCATTTTTTTGAAAACCAAATATATCGTGTTTTTGACACATCCAATATTTACCAGATTTACAAAAACGACATTTATTACAAGGGATAATTTGTTCTGCAATAACTCTATCGCCTAAAGATACACCAAAATGTTCTTCAGCACCTTCACCTAAAGCTACTACACGACAAACAAATTCATGACCCGGAGTAACAGGAGCTTTAACCCAAGGATTTTCTCCACCCCAATACATTGGTGCTCCATGGTAACAGTGTACATCAGAACCACATATTCCTGTTGCTTCGACTTTAACAACTAATTCTTTTTTCCCAGGTTGAGGGCATTCTACTTCCTCAAATCTAAAATCTTTTGGCCCGTAATTAACTACGGCTTTCATTGTTTTTGGTAGACTCATTATTTAGTACCTCTTTCTTTATTTTTTTTCATCCCTATTATAACAGCTCCTAAGATAATCATACCTTTGATAACTTGTTGAGTAAAGGGATTTATGTTTAGAAGATTTAATCCATTATTAATCAAACCTAAAGTTCCTGCACCTATTAGTGTTCCAAATATATGTCCATATCCTCCACTAATACTCGCACCTCCAAGAACAACAGCAGCTATCGCATCTAGTTCAAAACCATCGGCAGCATTTGGCTGACCACTGTGTGTTCTTGCTAATAGCATAATTCCAGCTATTCCAGCCACTAAACCACTCAAGATATAGGCATTCCATTTATATTTAGAAGTATTAATTCCTGAAATTGATACAGCGTCTTCATTACTTCCTATAGCGTAGAGATAGCGACCTGCTTTCATATAGGTTAGAAAAAACCAACTAAGTGCTACTAAAAAAACCACTAATAGAGTTGGATAAATTCCTACTGCAAGATTAAAAATACCTGATTCTAAACCTGAAATTGGATATCCTCCCGTAAGAAGCAGAGCAATACCTCGAGCAATTTCCATCATAGATAATGTAACAATAATAGGAGGTAGATTGGCTTTTGTAACAAAAAATCCATTAATTGCTCCTATTAGAGCTCCAACTCCAACTCCTACAAATATTACTACAAAATCAGGCATTTGAGCCTGTAATAATAACGCCATTACAGTAGCTGTCAACGCTGCAACAGATCCTACAGATAAATCTATTCCTCCAGTAAGAATAACAAAAGTCATCCCTATTCCTAAGATAGCATTAATTGCAATCTGACGAGAAATAGCAGATAAATTGTTAATATCTAAAAATCTGGGTGATGCTATAGAAATAATAATAAATATAGTTAACAGCCCTAAAAATGCTAAAATATAAGGTTTGGTATTTATAAGTTTTATAAATTGAGCTTTAGTTATCATTTATTCCTCCTACAGCATATGCCATAACTTCAGCTTCGGTTACTTTTTTAGGTAACTCTGCTTGTATTTTATTTTGCTTTAAAACAATGATACGATCACTAATACCTAGTATTTCTTCCATTTCTGAAGAAATTAAGATAATAGATTTTCCTTGTTTTGTTAGTTCATCCATAATTTTATATATTTCATCTTTTGCTCCTACATCAATACCTCTTGTTGGTTCATCAAAAATAAGAATATCACAATCGGTACTGAGCCATCGAGCAATAATAACTTTTTGCTGATTTCCACCACTAAGATTAACTACAGGGGTATTTACATCTGGAGTTTTTATAGAAAGTAATTTCACTTTATCAGTAGCATTTTTATGCATATATTGATAATTTATAAAACATCCGTCTTTGTTATTAAGATAAATATTATCAGATACACTAAAAGGAAGGATAACACCCTCTTCTTTACGATTTTCAGGAAGTAGTCCTATCTTTAATCGATAAGCAACTGCAGGGTTATTTATAGATACAGCTTGACCATTTAAGATAATTTCTTTATGGTAACAAGCATCTGCACCTATAATAGCGCGTACTATTTCCGTACGACCAGAACCAACAAGTCCGAAAAACCCTAGAATTTCCCCTTTTCTTAGAGAAAAATTTACTTTAGGTGTACTCTTAGATAACTGTAGATTTTTAACATCTAAAACAATAGGAGTATTCTTATCTATATCTTCTCTCTTTGGAAAATCTAGTCCTAAAGTCCTACCTATTACTTTTTCAACAAGTTGAGATTTATTAAGAGATTTAATAGGTTGTTGGTCTATTGTAATCCCATCTCTTAAAATCATTACATTGTCAGCTATTTCATACAATTCATCTAAATGATGACTGATAAATACCATTCCTACGCCTTGATCTCTTAAGAGACGCATCACTTTAAATAAATATTTTACTTCTTGAGGTGTTAAAGTAGAGGTAGGTTCATCCAAAATAAGAATTTTAACTTTGACAGACAAGGCTTTTGCTATTTCTACAAATTGTTGTTCGGCAACACTTAGATTTTGGACGATCTCATTAATATCAAGATCTACTCCAAGGGTAGCTAACAACTCTATGGTTATTTTTTTCATAGCGTTAGTGTCTAAAATTGTATTGAATTTAAATATTTCATTTCCAAGAAACACATTTTCCCATACATTTAGATGGGGAATAAGGCTTAATTCTTGAAAGATAATACTAATTCCTACTTTTTGGGCTTGTTTGTAATTTTGAAAATTAACTTTATTTCCAAAGGCAACAACAGTACCATTATCAGCTTGATATACTCCAGTTAACACTTTCATTAATGTAGATTTTCCTGCTCCATTTTCACCCAATATTGCTAAAATTTCACCTTTATGAAGTTTCATACTCACATCTTTTAAGGCTTTAACACCTGTAAAATGTTTTTCTATATTATTCATTTCAAGAATTGGTACCATAATTTCCTCATTTAACAATTGATTTTAGTAATTACCAAGAAAACTCAGCACCATTATTTTTATCAATTAACTTTACATCTATTGGTATTTCTTTAGGGATGTTTGCACCCCAATGTTTAGCTAGTCCAATACCCACACCTATACGAATCATATCACGAGGATATTGAGCTGCAGTAGCTATAAAAGCACCACCTTCTAAGATAGCGTCAACAGCTTCAGGATTTCCATCCACACTTGTTAGTTTAATATCTTTACCAGAAGCATTAATAGCTCTTAATACCCCTAAAGAACCCTCATCATTAACACTAAAGATACCTTTAAGGTTTGGTTGAGCTTGAATGATATTTTCTGTAACACTTAATGCTATATTGCGTTCTTGTTTTCCATTTTGAGTTGTAACAATTTTAATATTGGGATATTTAGCCATAGAAGCTTTAAATCCTCGCACACGTTCTAAAATAGGAACAACAGGGATCCCATCTAAAATTGCAACATTTCCAGATTCTCCTATTGCTTTTGCTAATGCATCTCCTGCTAAAAATCCAGCATCGTAGTTTTTAGAACCAACGAAAGCATTGACAGGTCCTTCAGCTTGAGCATCAACAGTTATAATAGTAACACCTTGACGAGAAGCTTGTTCTATAGCACCTTTAACTCCAGCAGAATCTGTTGGATTTATAATAAGGATATCTACACCTTTTTGTAGAAGATCTTCTATATCTGCGATTTGTTTAACGACATCATGGGAGGCATCAGCTGTATAAATTGTTGCTCCGAGAGAAATCCCTAACTCTGTTAAAGCTTCATTCATGACTACAAAGTATTGATTTTTCATTTCTTGAAATGACATACCAATCACTAAGTCCTCTTTTTGAGTGTTAGATGTTGTATTACTTGAACATGCTGATACAGCAAAAAGTAATACCAAAAGCATTTTTAAATATTTCATAATATTCTCCTTTAAGATAACTTGATTATCTCTTATAATATTGGTTGTATAGTACTATGTGAACGTACTGACACAGTAAAAAATAATACTCAAAGTATTTGTTGTTTCCTCCCTTATTTTTAATATATACTATTAGAATTTTATAATTATAGATTTTTAGTTTGTCGATACTATTATTATATCTTAGTTTTTTCTTATTACAATAGATAAAACAAAATAAAATTAAACAAAGTTAAATCGATATAAAAAAACATTTTAACAAAATAAATGTGTTTTTCTCTCTATAATTAAGTAAAATAATTAGTATTAAAACTAAATAAAATTAAATAAAATTAAATAATATGAAAATATAACTAAAAATAACTAGACTTTTCAAAATTATTTGTTATAATGTTAATAAGAGGTAATTTTATGACATATTTAGAGAGACAAAACTCTTTGAGAGAATTATTCCAAGAAAAATCTTCTTATTCTGTAAAAGAACTTGCGTACAAGTTTAATGTAAGCTACAACACTATCCATACAGATATTAACACATTAATTGACAGTGGTGTTCCACTGTCTAAAATCCATGGCAATATTATCTTACGATTGGAAGAAAAACATAGTATATCGAATATTCAATTACGTAAAGATCAAAACAAAGCAGAAAAGGCTGAGGTTGCTAGAATTCTTGTGAAAAATCTTCCACAAAAAGAATTTTCTTCTTTTTTTGATGCGTCGACAACAAATTTAGAAATTGCTAAACTCTTACATTTGTTTCCTTATAGGATGACTTGTATCACTCATTCTATTGAAATGGCCTTAATTACTGGAAAGAACCCACAAATTTCGACAATATTGACTGGTGGTGGATGGTGGGATATGGAACATGTAACTATTGGTAATACAACAAATCAAGAAATGTCGAATTATCATACTGATATTGCTATTTTAGGGTGCTCTGGAATTAGTATGGAAGAAGGGATTTTTAATGCGTGTATCGAAACTAACTCAGTAAAACAAATAATGGCGGAAAATGCTATTGAAGTTTGGCTTGTGTTTGAACATTCAAAATGGGATAGAAAGATCCTTACGTATCTTTTTGATTTTTCTGAGATAGATGTTATTATAACAAATAAAAAACCGAGTGATGAATGGCTCATCTTTTTAGAAAAAAAAGGAATTAGAGTAATTTATTCCTAAAATGTAGGTAGCTCTAAAATTGAATTTTTCTATCAGAGAAAGAATAAAAAAATAGAATATTTATTAAATTAAGGACAAATTATGCTCGAACAATTAAAAGATCAAGTATTTAAAGCAAATCAAAAACTTGTAAGAGAAAATTTAGTGCTTCTTACATGGGGAAATGCAAGTGCTTTTGACGAAAAAACGGGTTACCTTGTAATCAAACCAAGCGGTGTTCCCTATGATACTATGAAAGCTGAAGATATGGTAATAGTTGATCTGGAAGGGAATGTTGTTGAAGGTAGGTATAAACCGTCTTCGGATACACCAACACATATAGCACTATATAAAAACTGGAAAAATATTAAAGGGGTGGTTCATACACACTCTTTATACGCAACATCTTGGGCACAAACTGGATTAGATTTAGTGATTCAAGGGACAACACATGCAGACTATTTTTATGGAGATGTTCCTTGTTTGTCTTTATTGACACCACAAGAAGTTTCAGATGCTTATGAACATTATACAGGCATGAAGATTGTTTCAGAATTTGAAACAAAAAAAATAAACCCTCTTGAAATGGGAGCTTGTTTATTAACAGGACATGGCCCTTTCACATGGGGAGAGACAGTTGATAAGGCTGTTGAAAATTCTATGGTTCTTGAAGCCATTGCTCAAATGGGTATTAACACACTATTCTTAAATCCTCAAGCAAAACTTCCACAATATATATTAGACAAACACTATCTTCGAAAACATGGAGTAAATGCTTATTATGGTCAAAAATAAGCATACACAATAAAAATTCTAATAAAATAAAATCAACTTTTCTAATTTTCTAAAAATAGAGAAGGTAATTTCTAAAAATTGTGAATTTTATTTTTAATAGATAATAAAAACACCACCTCATTATAGGGGTGGTGTTTTCTTTTGAGTGTTTACTTTCTAGTGATTATACTTGTTGTGTTTTAGCTTTTTTACTCACTAATAGATGAGCTACAATAAGACTAATAAATCCAACTGAAATTCCTATAGTACGAGAAATTTCATAAGGAAGTCTAAAGCCTAATTGATCGG
>CAMRBT010000030.1 GCA_947040475.1 uncultured Brevinema sp. | reverse complement strand
TTTGTATTTGAAGATTTGTAAGAGAAATATGAAAATCTTCTGTCATTTTTTGTATGCTTTTAACAGTAATTTTTTTTTGCAATCCTATACGACCACTATGAACAATGCCTATCTTTATAGTAGTAGGATCATATAAAAACACAGGAATACAATCTGCTGTCGTAACAGCAATAAGCTGATTAGCCTGGTCTGTGATAAAAGCATCAGCATTGAGAGATAAATCGTCTTTATTAATATTTAAGGTAACATCAGTATGTATAAGTTTAGCAGTAGTTAGGGAATCCATTTGATAAAGATCTATTAATTTTTGATGAAAAGGTGGGATTGTATTGGGGATTATTAGTTTGTTAGAACAATTACCAAATTTATGGGTGGTGGTTCCTGCAACAATATTAGGAAATTCTTTAAAATATTCTATTATCATCTTAACCTCAAATCTTTTTTATAGATAAATAATATCATATATTTATTAAAATAGCTAGTATCAAGGGCTGTTATCATTTTAAAAAAGAGCAAGAATATTTAGGTATAATTGACTTTTTTTCAAAATTGAGATATACTATGGGAAATACACTATTTTAAATCGCCTGGAGGCTCTTTTATGAAAAATCAAAAATTCTCTTTCTTTTATAATCGATTAATTTTTGTTGTTTCTTTGGGACTTGCTTTTTTTACAGGGGTTTTTGTAAACGACCTTAAACAAGACAAAGTCGGTGGGAATTTATTTGGACAAGATACAGTAATCGACGAAAATTACTTTCGTTATTATGATATGTTTAGACAAGCTTATAAAATCCTTCAAGATGAATATGTAGATGCCGAAAAAGTAGATGCAAAAACATTGCTTTCTGGTGCTATCAAAGGAATGTTAGCTTCAACAGAAGATCCTTATACGGATTTTTTATCTCCAGAGATTGCTGAAGAATTTGCAGCAGGGCTTAATGCAACTTTTTATGGAGTTGGTATACGTATAGAAATGCGTCATGGTTGGCTTACTGTAGTCGCTCCTATTAAAGGAACACCAGCAGCAGAGGCTGACTTACAAGCAGGCGATCAAATTATTGAAATTAACGGCGAGAGTACTGCAGGCTTAACTTCTTTAGAAGCTGTGGGAAAAATTAGAGGTGAATTAGGAACTGCAGTAGAATTTACTATTGGAAGACCTGGAATATTACAACCTTTTAAAGTATCACTAAAACGTGCTAAAATTGATATTGATACGGTAGAATATGCAGTAATACCACATGACAATCAAAAAGTAGCTTATATCAAAATCATTGAATTTGGAATTCCTACAGAAAAAGAATTCGAAACAGTACTAAAAAAAGCTCTTGCTGAAACACCAGACAGTATTATTCTCGATGTGAGAAATAATCCTGGTGGTTTATTATCCGGAGTAGCAAACATAGCTGATATGCTTTTAGAAGAAGGCTTAGTTGTTTATACAAGAGGAAGAGTTCCTTCTGAGAATTTTGAATTCAAAGCAAGTGCAAGAAATACCTTAATCAGTAAAAATATACCACTCACTATTTTAGGAAATCAGGGATCTGCATCCGCATCTGAAATTTTAATAGGTGCTCTTAAAGATACTGGAAGAGCAGTCTTTGTAGGTAAAAACACTTTTGGTAAAGGCTGTGTACAAAAAACTTATCCTCTTTCTGATGGTTCTTTACTTAAATATACCATTGCAAAATACTATTCCCCAGCTGGTAACATCATTGCTAACATAGGGATTAAACCGGATGTTGAAGTGGGTTTATGGTATGATACTTTAACAGATGCTCAAAAAACAAGTGTTATCCAAATTCAAATGACTAACTACATTGTAGATTTTTTACTAGAAAACAAACAAAATGTAACAAAAGAAAAAATAGACCAGTTATATGCAACCTTAGTTAAAGATGGCTATAATATTACAAGAGAAACTTTAGGATTTGTTATTTTACAAAGACAACATGCAACCTCTGATGATATATATAATCTTACTTTAGATACGCAATTAGTAAAAGCTTTAGAAGTAGCTACAGATGATAGAGTAGCTACTAATTATCAATATTTCCACACTCCTAAAACACTAGAAGAGTTAAAAGTGTTAGAAGAAAAAGTATTAAAAGAAAAAGAGTTAGAAGAACAAAAAAAGAAATCTGAAACAAACAAATAATACTAACGAGGAAGATATGTCGTGGTTTACCCTAAACAATAAAAAAAATGCTACTACCATAGAAAAACACAGCAATGTCTACAAATGTAAGGAATGTTCCGCTTCTTCACCTATGGACCAATATATCATAAATTATAAAGTGTGTCCTAAATGTGATAATCATGATAGAATAACGGGAATAGAAAGAATGGATATTATTTTAGATAGTAATTCTTTTGTTGAAACTAATGCTGACCTTCTATCAAGAGACTTCTTAGAGTTTTTTGATGGGGAAGTTTTTTATGAGAACAAACTAAAAACAACACGCCAACAAAAAAATATTAATGACGCTGTGAGAACAGGAAAAGGTACTCTTGATGGAGTGCCCGTTAATATTGCTTGTATGGATTTTGGATTTATGGGTGGTAGTATGGGATCTGTTGTGGGTGAAAAAATCACCAGAACGATAGAACTGGCTACGAAAGAAAAAACACCAATGATTATTGTTTGTGCTTCTGGTGGTGCTAGAATGCAAGAAGGGATTGTTTCCTTAATGCAAATGGCAAAAACTTCTGCTGCTCTAAAAAGACATAGTGATGCTGGATTTGTTTATATCTCTGTACTTACACATCCTACTACAGGTGGGGTATCAGCATCTTTTGCAATGTTAGGAGATTTTATTGTTGCTGAACCAAAAGCTTTAGTAGGTTTTGCTGGGCCTAGGGTTATTTCTCAAACGATTAAACAAAAATTACCTGAAGGTTTTCAAAGGGCTGAATTTGTGCAAGAGCATGGTTTTGTAGATATCATTAGTCATAGAAGAGATCTAAAAGACACCTTATCAAAATTAATTGGGTATACGAGTTAAATATGAGTATAACACAAGGTGGCGAAACGATACAAATCTTATCTGGACTGGTTGCAAATAATCTTCAAAAATCTTATGGAAAACGCCTTGTCGTGAAGGGTATTTCTATACACGTTCAACCTGGAGAAGTTGTAGGACTTTTAGGACCAAACGGAGCTGGAAAAACAACGACTTTTAGTATGCTCGTGGGTTTGTTAAGACCTAATGAAGGCGAAGTATTGTTGGACGGAGATAATATTACCCATCTTCGTATGTATCAGCGTGCAAGACGTGGGATAGGCTATCTACCTCAAGAATTATCAATTTTTCGTAAGCTGAGTGTAGAAGATAATATTAAAGCCGTACTCGAAATTCGGGGATTAGAAAAAGAAGAAATAGATGCTACCGTGGAATCCTTATTGACAGATTTAGGTCTGCAAAAAATTAGAAAACAATTAGGCTATACTTTGTCTGGTGGTGAAAAACGAAGAACAGAAGTTGCTCGTATTTTGGCTATACAACCACGTTTTTTATTAATGGATGAGCCTTTTACAGGTATCGATCCAATAGCTATTGCGGATATTCAACGTTTAGTTTTAGAATTAAGAAGTAAGTGGGGCTTAGGGATTCTTATCACAGATCACAATGTTCGTGAGACATTAAAGATTGTTGATAGGACTTATATCTGTTATGATGGACAAATTCTTGTTAGTGGTACAGCACAAGATCTTGTAGAAAATGAAGAAGCTAGACGAACCTATCTTGGTAGTGATTTCAAAATTTAATAACAATAAAATAGATAGATTTTTTAAGAGGATCTATCTATTTTTATTTAAAAAGAGGTGGAAAATGATTACGACAGTTACATTAAATCCAGCAGTGGATTATCATCTTAGCTTAGATATCCTCACAGAGGGGCAAAGTTTATCCTCTAATGGCTCTGAATATTTCGCTGGTGGTAAAGGAATCAATGTCTCTAATGTCTTAAAAAATCTTAAAAAACCAAGTAATGCTCTTGCTTTTTTAGGAGGATTTACAGGGGATTATATCCAATCACTGACAAAAGATATCTTAATTAAGATTCCCATTCAAGCTACCACACGTATTAATACAAAAATAAAAACATTAAAAACAGAAACAGAAATTCATGGAGTAGCACCTAATATCTCTCCTGAAGAGCTTACCTTATTAAAACAAAAATTACAATCTCTAAAAATGGATTACCTTGTATTATCAGGATCATTACCATCTAGTTTGCCTATAGATACATACCTACAATTAATTCAAACTGTTTCTTCAGAAACTAAAATAGTTCTCGACACCAGAGGAGAAGCTTTAAAAAAAGCTATTATTAGCCCGAATATCTTTTTGTTAAAACCAAATAAAGTAGAATTAAGTGAGTTTTTTGATTGTGCTATAACTACCAATCAAGAGGCCTTAGTATATGCTCAAAAAATGTATAAAGAGTATGATATACAATTCTTAATTATTTCCTTAGGTAGTGAAGGGGCTTATTTTCTTTATCAAGATTTTATCTATTTTTCTAAGGGATTAAAAGGAAATTTAATTAGTAGTGTCGGTGCTGGAGATTCAATGATAGCTGGCTTTATTTCTCACTATATTGACACTCAAGATGCTATAGAATCTTTTAAATATGCTATTGCTTGCGGGAGTGGAACTGCTTTTTCCCATGATCTTTGTAGCTTAGAAACAGCTAATGAATTATATAAAAAAGTGGTAGTCGAATTAGTATAAAAATAAATAAATAAATATGGGAGTAAATTATGAATAAAGTTACTAACTTAATAAGTAGAAGAAATGTTTTATTAAATATGGAATTTTCTTCTAAAGATGATGTGTTAAAACATATTGCGACACATTTTGTAGAACAAGGGCATGCAAGCTCTGTAGAACTAGTACTGGCTGAAATGTACAAAAGAGAAGCTATGGGAGCGACTATTATTGATACTCATCTAGCCATGCCCCATGCAAAATCAAAAGATATCACCAACGCAGGAATAGTAATTCTTCGCTTGGTAAAACCTGTAGTTTGGGATCTTGAAACTAAAGAAGAGATTTCTTTGGTTATTATGCTAGGTCTGACAGACCAACATAACGATCTACATATAGAAGTGATCTCCGAAATTAGTCAAGTGTTACTTGAAGAAGATGGAATACGAAAATTATTAAACTTTGGTACGACTCAAGAAATTGTACATTTCTTAGATAAGGGTGTATATTCTTTAGAAAACGATAATAGCTAATTATAGCTAAAAAAAAATAAGGGAGTATATGATGAATAAAGTTACGAACTTAATACACAATGATAATATCTTATTAAATTTAGATTTTTCTTCTAAAAATGATGTACTAAAACACATTGCAACACATTTTGTTCAACAAGGACACGCAAGTTCTGTAGAACAAATACTAAAAGAATTACAAAAAAGAGAGGATATAGATCCTACTGTTATTGACACTCATGTGGCTATGCCTCATGCAAAATTAAAAGATATTACTAAAGCAGGAATAATAGTTGCTCGTTTAAAAAATCCTATTGTTTGGAATCCCGATACGGGAGAAGAAGTATCTTTAATTATTATGCTAGGACTTCCAGAACATAATAACAATCTTCATATAGAAGTGATTTCTGAAATTAGCCAGGTACTACTTGAAGAAGGGGGAATTCAAAGCTTATTAAGTTTAGCTACTCCTCAAGAAATTGTGAATTTTTTAGATAAAGGTGTCTTTTCCTTAGAAAATGATAATAGCAATTTTGCTACAACAGGCTCATCAGTGGTTGACCTTGTTGCTGTAACAGCTTGCCCTACAGGAATAGCTCATACTTATATGGCAGCAGATGCTTTAAAAAAGGCAGCAAAAGAACAAAATATTATTATCCGTGTAGAAACAAATGGCTCTGATGGACCTAAAAATATTTTAACAGAACAAGAAATTTCTCAAGCGAAAGCAGTTATTATTGCATCCGATAGAGATTTAGATTTATCCCGATTTAATGGTAAAAAAATGCTTTCTACCAGTGCTGGAAGAGGGGTAAGAGAAGCTTCTCAAATTATTAAAGAAGCATTATCTCCTAGCTTGCCTATTCTTTACACATCATCAGCACAAGGCAATCAAAGTAATCCTAGTACCAAAAAAGGCGTTTATGGTCAATTAATGACAGGGGTTTCTTATATGTTACCTTTTGTTGTGGGTGGTGGCATTTTGATAGCTTTAGGCTTTATGTTTGGTATTACTGCTCATGATCCGAGTGCTGCTGATTACAATCCTATTGCAGAATTTTTAAACACTTTGGGTGGAAAAGGGGCTTTCTCCTTGATGATACCTGTATTAGCTGGTTATATAGGCTTTGGTATCGCAGAAAGACCTGCTTTAATGCCCGCAATGGTTGGTGGTTCTTTGGCTGCAAGTAGTGGCGGTGGATTTCTTGGTGGATTATTAGCTGGATTCTTAGGTGGTTATGCTATTGTAATCCTCAAAAAAGTTTTTGCTAAATTACCTAAATCATTAGAAGGTATCAAGCCTGTACTATTATATCCTGTCTTTGGACTCTTATTGATGGGCTTAGGATTATTTCCATTATTAAAAAACATAGTAGTGTTAAATAGTGCTTTAGAAGGATTTTTGAATTCTATGAATAGTACTAATATGGTTTTATTAGGAGCTTTATTAGGTGGAATGATGGCGGTAGATATGGGCGGACCTATAAATAAAGCTGCCTTTACTTTTGGTATAGCTGCCATCGCTGCTGGTAATAATTTCCCCCATGCGGCTGTTATGGCTGGAGGTATGGTACCACCATTAGCCTTAGCTTTAGCAACAACAATCTTCAAAAATAAATTTAACGAAACAGAAAAAGAAGCAGGGATAACTTGTTATGCTTTAGGTGCTAGTTTTATCACAGAAGGAGCAATTCCTTTTGCAGCTAGTCATCCTCTAATAGTCATTCCCGCTTGTATTGTAGGTTCTACCGTAGCTGGTGCTTTATCAATGTTCTTCGGATGCCAATTACCAGCCCCTCATGGTGGTATTTTTGTATTTCCACTAATTACGAATGTTGGTTTTTATATCTTATCTATTGTAATAGGGACACTAATTACAACAGGAATCATAGGAACACTAAAAAAAGAAATCTAAATATTATTATCAAAATAAAAAACAGTTCTATTATTAGAACTGTTTTTTTGTGGTTGTGTAATTAGAAAGATGTTTATAGTAGGGGTAGATGTCTTGTGATAGGATCGATCAAGTCTATAGGAGCAGGACCAAATCCAAGAGCTGTGAGAGTAGGTTGACCCCCAAATTCTGTTTTACCAGCATCTTTAATAATAGAACAAGCTAGTCCTGTAGCTTTTATTTTTTCCCAAAGCTCTAAAAGCTCCTCTTCGGAGTGTACACCTACGGCGATTTTTGCTTGTCCGTAAGTAAACCACTGTTCTACATGATGTGCCGTATCAGGACGTGAAAGCCCATCAAAAACAGCACTTACAGAAGCATGAGCACCTTGAGCTATTAATTTACCTTTACGGATACCATTGGTGTTAGGAAATCTAGTACGAATAATAAGAATTTGTTTCATAAAATACTCCATATATAAGAAAAACCGCCCCGAAGGACGGTTTCTAGCGGGAGAAGGGATTTGAACCCTCGGCCCTCGCCTTGGCAAGGCGATGCTCTACCCCTGAGCTACTCCCGCGCGTTATCGATTTTCTTGCGAAAGGTGGGACTCGAACCCACACACCTTTTGGGCACTAGATCCTAAATCTAGCGTGTCTACCAGTTTCACCACTCTCGCTAATGATTTTTTCAATAAAAAAAATAGAGATGTTAGAATAGCCCTTCATCTCACGCCCAGTAGGATTCGAACCTACGACCTACGGATTCGAAGTCCGTTGCTCTATCCAGCTGAGCTATGGGCGCACAAAATAAGTGAGTAGTAATGTTTGAACCCATAGCCTTTTAAGGAAGCTATGGGTTCAAAATGGGTGAGTAATGGGATTCGAACCCACGGCCCCCGGAACCACAATCCAGTGCTCTAACCAACTGAGCTATACCCACCATATCTCGTGCCTGACAGGATTCGAACCTGTGGCCAACGGCTTAGAAGGTCGATGCTCTATCCAGCTGAGCTACAGGCACATTCACATTTTTTACTTCGGGGTAGTAAGATTCGAACTTACGGCCCCCTGTTCCCAAAACAGGTGCGCTAACCGAGCTGCGCTATACCCCGTAAAATAGTAATATATTATAGAATGAAAAACAAATAATGTCAATAGTTTTTTGAAAAATAACTATATTTATTTTATTTTCATCTTTATCTTGTTACTTTATATCTATTTTTGATTTATATATTTTAGATTCCATAGCAACTGCTCCAGCTGTAGCAGGGTCATCTGTTCCAGCAGCATCTCCAACTACTGTTTGACCGCCTATTAGTATTAATTCATCTTTAATAGCAACAAGCTGAGCACCGTATAAAGGAGTACTACCGTCTGTTTCAAATCCATTAGGAGATTTATACCAATCTAAGCCTTTGTTTGGAGAATAAGAAACATTTCTAGTTAATGGATCTAATAAATAAATAATACCACCATGGACAGTACCTATTAGAGGTCCATCGTGTATTGAAGCTTGTATAGGAGGGCCTCCTGATACATCAGAGTCTGTTGTAGGAGTACTACTAGGACGTATTTGAGTCCAGTTAGTTCCATTATTTTCACTAATCCACACATCATTTACAGGAGTAGGATCTACTGCTACAGTATTACCATCATCTATACCACCCACAAGAACCATAGTTTTTCCTATGGAAAACACTCTTGAATGTACTCGTGGAGACCAGATATCAGTAGGAGTAGGTAAGGAACGCCATGTGTTGACGGTTACCGTATTAATAGTAGGCGTTATATATATTTCATTATTAAATACACCTGGTATTTCAGGGTTAGGAGTTCCGTCAATCATGATGTTTTTCATAGCATCTGGTGAGTAAGTTCCACCCATAATATATAAACTATTATTATGAGCCACCATAGCAGAATGGTGTTTACCTATAAAAAAGTCTTTGTTTAAACCAAAACTATTCCAATTTTTAATAGTAGTATTGTTATAGGAAAATCTATCTTTATTTTGACCACTTTGAACACTATCAGCACTTGCACCATAGGACCAAAAAATATCATAAGGACGAGTTAATGTTTTTTTTGTTACTGCTCCTACCATTTGTTGAAAGGGTACAAAAATGTCGTCAGTAGATAATTTAAGACCTGAATTTTCATAGACAGGGTTTCCTGCACCTATACCCGTGATGGTCCAAACAGCATTATAAATTTTTTGTAAGTCAGTCTGGCCGATTTCCCAAATTCTAGGAATACCACTAGAGAATACACCACTATTAGTATATCCACCAACAAGATGGATAATATCAGTATCAGTCTCTACATATGCTTGAAAACCAGAGCGTCCAGGTATAGCAGTACCATCAGGTAGTTCTCCTAATTTTGAACCTTCTATTCCCGTTTTGTTTTTTAGAGCTAGTGGCCACGGAGTAACATCATTAGTTCTTTTCAATTGATTTGTTATTATAGCCTTGTCAAAACCATCCATGGTATCTGCAATTAGTGCAGTAATAATATTACCTTCAGTGGTCACATCACCTTCACTAGTGATAGTGAAAAATTTCCCAGAGTACGTTTGAGCTTCATCATTATTACGAAAATCTATAAGTTCAAAAACACCACCTACTGAAGTAGGTCCTATTAAATAATCTTCTTCAGTGTAAGTATTGTTGGCAGTTGTTGAAATACGTATGGAATCTTCAGCACTGTTAATAAACCAACGGGAAGTAACTAAAGGGTTGTAAACTTTAAGAGAAGGAACAAATTGAATGAACAGTGTGTCTTTAAAAGGGTCTAAGGAATTATCTAAAACACGAAGAAAACTAAAAAAGCCATATTCCCATGTAATAACATTATTAAGTTCAAGTTCAAGATTAGCTACACCAGCAAATAATTGCTCAGGAGGTGTTTCTCTTTCTATAATTTGTAATCTTGGAAAATCACTATCAAAATCAAGATCAAATTTTACCCCTACTAAATATAGTTTTCCGTTAGCATTATAGTGATAAATTGCTGCATTATCAGATAAATTTGGTGTTGGATCATATGTTAAAATATGTTCTTTAGAATTAACAGTTCCATTATTCTTATCTTTTTCACTTTTAACTAATATAGCATGGTTTGCTGGATGTTCTGGAGTCAAATTTTTAATACTAAGGAAAGTATTTTCATCTGGCTTAAAAATACCAGCTGCAGATGTTTTAACAACAGGACTGAGAACTTTAAGGGTATATAGAGCAGTACTTTGTAGTTCTTTTCCTACAGTGACATCTCTACTACTTGAAGAACTTCCTAAATTTTTTGTTGCATTGATTGCTAAAGTTCTATTGTTTTGTAGGGTGATTCCAAGTTTTGTTTCTGGAAAGGGTTTTTCTTCTGTTATTTGAGGATTTTCTTCTGTTTCTATATAAAGTCCAAGATATTGACCATCATAATTTCCCCAACCATCAAGTTGATAAGTAACTACATCATCACGATAAACTTCTCCATTAAGAAGTTTGTAATAACTATTAACAGAATGATTTTTATTCTCGATTAAGACATATTGTTCTTTGGAAAAAAAGACAAAAGATACATCTCCAGTTCTTTCAAATATTAATCCACTAACAGGATCTAACACTGTAGGATCTACAGCTCCTGAGAATGAAGGTATAATAGTACAATACGAAGTTATAAGCAATAAAAATAGAATAGATATTTTTTTCATGGAATGCTCCTGAATATTTTAAAATGAGATATGTTATAAATATAATATAAAACTATATTTAATTAACGTATAGTATATCGATTTTATTTAAAAAAAGATTAGATATTATTTGTATATTATTTAATAATATGAGTAATAGCTTCTCTATTTAGTCTAATAACTAAGATATATAATTAGTATAACTCATATATAAATATAATTCAAGAGTTAAACCTATTGATTAATCTTTTTTAATAAGTATTTGGTGTTTTATCAGTATAGGAGCGACAGTGTTTGTTAAAAAATCTGTTGTTTGTTCTGCTGCATAACCTATAAAATTACTTGCATTTAATGTTTCAGCGATTTCTTCAGCACTGAGAGGGAAATTATCATCAGCACTTAAGCGAATAATAAGATCATTATCTAAGCCTTCATTTTTTACTCTATTGGAGGATTCCATAGAATGAGTACGAATAATCTCATGTAATTCTTGTCTATCGCCACCTTTTTTAACAGCTTTCATTAATAGGGCTTCTGTAGCAATAAAAGGCAGTTCTTCATTAATATGTTTTTCTATTATTTTAGGATAAATAGTCAATCGACAAGATATTTTTTCACAGAGGATTAATACAGCATCTGTTGCTAAAAACAATTGAGGCATTGTTACTCTTTTGTTTGCGGAGTCGTCTAAAGTTCTTTCAAACCATTGGGTAGAAGCTACTAAGGAAGGAGAACTGCTTAAGGAAATAATAAATTTAGACAAAGCAGCAATACGCTCTGAAAGGATGGGATTTCTTTTGTAAGCCATTGCACTAGAGCCAATTTGTTTTTCTTCAAAAATTTCTTCCATTTCTTTGAGTGATTGAAGTAATCGAATATCATTAGTGAATTTATGAGCTGATTGAGCTATTTGATTGAGGAGATCGGCGACTTTGGAATCGATTTTTCTATCGTAAGTTTGTCCACTAACAGGAATACTGTTGACAAATCCTAGTTTGCGAACGACTAAATAATCAAGATGTTTGAATTTTTCGTAATCACCGTCAAAAAGATCGGCAAAACCACTACCAGTTCCTACAGCACCTTTGATACCTCTTAAACATAGATTGTCATAAAGATGATCCAAGTCTTGTAAATCCATAAGAAAACTTTGTATCCAAAGGGTAGTTCTTTTACCGACTGTGGTTAATTGAGCTGCTTGAAAGTGTGTAAAACCTAGAGTAGGGGTGTCTTTAGTTTTTAGTGCAAAGAGTGATAAGGCTTCTATTGTTTGTACTAAACCAATACGGATAATTTCTAAGCCTTTTTTGATTTGGATGAGATCTGTGTTGTCAGTCACGAAAGCAGAAGTAGCTCCAAGATGAATGATCCCTCTAGCACTAGGAGCAACATCGCCATAGGCTTTTATGTGAGCCATTACATCATGATGCAACTCTTGTTCGTATTTTTTAACATTTTTGTAATCAATAGTATTCTGATTGTCTTTTAACTCTTGAATTTGTTCAGGCGTAATAGCGAGTCCAAGCTCCATTTGTGATTCAGCAAGAGCGATCCACAACTTTCTCCAAGTGATATATTTGTTATCATTGGAAAAATT
>CAMRBT010000029.1 GCA_947040475.1 uncultured Brevinema sp. | reverse complement strand
ACCAAGCTACTATTAAGTTGTTGTTTTAACACGAAAACTCCTTATTTTGAACAGATAAAGAGAACAGATATAAATATCCACTATTATAACGATTATATTTAGTTTTGTCAAATTTTTTTTGATTTTTAATAGGTAAAATACTGGATTTTATATTTAAAACAATGTATTATGTTATATAACATTTTATTTTATTATGAAGAGGTGTGTTAATGCAAAAACAAATGTCTCTAATCACGGTCATAAAAAATACCTCAAAGGGTACTTTAATAAAAATTAACGACACTTTATATACAGCAATTATAGATAATGGTATTAGCCCACTTGAGGTAGGAAGTTCTTTTTTAGGGATAGTTTCTTATGAAGATCAAGTAATACAAATTAAAAAAATAGCTACAGCGGAAATAGATAATAATACTCAATTAAATATTATTATCTAATACTAAATATCAAAAAGGATATTATAAACATGAAACTAACAAAAATAAGTATAGATGATTTAAGCATAGGAATGTTCTGCACACAACCTATTTTAAACAAAAAAAAAGAAGTTGTACTACCAGAATTCCATTCTATTCATCCTACATATCTTGCTGAATGGATAGACGAGACACTTTTCACAGAAGGTGATCTAGAACCAAAAGAGACTGATCCTCAACTTATGCATGACCAAAAAAAAAGGCTATCTTTTGAGTTGCCTAGTTATATAGACCAAGAAACTAGAATCTTATTACAAAGATATTATGATGATGTTAAGGTATTAAAAACGATGTATAAAAATATCAATCAGATAAATCTTAACACAGTACAAAACTTAACTTCCTTTTGGGCTACTTATGCCTTAAAAAATGATAATGTATCTATATTATTAGCAGTGTGTAGACATGCTATATTTGAAGAAGATGAATATTTTTATATTCATACCATGGATGTATTGCTACTCTCTTTAGGAATTTATACACATTATTATAAAACTCCTAGATCCCTAGAATTAATTCAACTAGCTGCAGGTGCTTTATTTTTTGATATAGGTATGTTGCTTTTACCAGAAGAATTAAAAGAATCTTCCGATATTTTCCAAGGAGCTCAAAAGACAGAAATAAAAAAACATACTTTACTAGGGTATAGTTTTATGACAAAATCAGAAATGCCTAATATTTATGCTTTACCTGGATTAGAACATCATGAGAGACCTGATGGTAGTGGCTATCCTAGAGGTCTTAAAGGTGATGATCTTCACCCAAATAGTATTGTCATCTCGTTGGCAGACGTGTTCACTTCTCAAATAAGAGCGAGATCTTTTAAAGAAGGAAGAGAACCTGCTGAAATTTTAAAAGATTTTATACAAACAATGATGCCCGTTTTCCCTAAAAGTTATAGTTTATATATAGCAGCCTTTGTTTCTTTTATGACTATTTATCCTACTACTAGTATCGTAAAACTAAATACAGGTGATATAGCAATTGTATTACAGACAAATGTTGAAAATCCCACAAAACCAAAAGTGTTATTATTATTAGATCAAGATATGAATAAATATGAAACAAATATACAGATAGATCTTGCAGAAGATTCTCATACTATTATAGGCACTTATACTAGATCTATGCTTATAGAACTGCAATCGTCTTTATAAATTATTTAATAAATTATTTGTAAAAAATTCATAATTGAGGAAATGATTTTGAGCGAAATTTCTTATAAACAACAAGAACACTCTATAATCCTAGAATTTCAACAAAAAGACAAGCTTTTTTATGAAGATATCTCTTATGAAAAAGCAGAAAGTTTTTTTATAACAGAATATACAGATATTCAAAAACTACTTTCACCGAAAAATTTAATTAATTTTCAATTAATTACCGACAAAGAATATAAAGATATAACAAAAATTACAAAAAACAATAATTTTCTTTTTAAAGGCAATAATTTATTAGTTTTACACACTATTTTGCCTATTTTTAAAGAATCTATAAAATTAATTTATATAGATCCTCCTTATAATACAGGCAATACTTTTACCTACAAAGACAAATTTTCAAGATCTCTATGGCTTTTATTTATGAAGAATCGAGTAGAAGTAGCCAGAAAATTCCTTCAAGATGATGGGGTTTTAGTTGTTCAATGTGACGAAAATGAACAAGCTTACTTAAAAGTACTTTTAGATGAGATTTACGGAGAAGAAAATTTTTTAGGAATGATTACCGTTCTAACCAATCCCAGTGGGAGAGATTATAGATCGTTAGCTCGAACACATGAATATTTAATTTTTTATAGTAAGACACCAAATACAGAATTAAATCCTCTAATACTAGACAAAGAATTCAAATTCGAAGATACTTTGGGGGGATTTGAGCTGAGAAGTCTCAGAAACGGTAATGTTAGATTTCACCAAGGTAATAGACCAAATTTATACTATCCTTTTTATATTAATCCTAAAAATAAAGATATTCATGGACACCATGAGGTATCACTTACCAAAAAAAGGGGCTGGATAGAAATTTATCCAAGAGAATCTCAAGGTGTGGATACTGTATGGAGATGGGGTAAAACTAAAGTTTTAGATAATATTACGGATGACACTTTATCCTCAAATCTTATTGCGAGACCCTCAAAAGATAGTTATTTGATTTTTGAAAAATATAGAAAAAAAACTCGATTAGCTCGAACTGTTTGGAGTGAAAAAGACTTTTACACCAGTAAAGGCACTAAACACATCAAAAAATTGTTTCAAGAATCTGTTTTTGATTACCCTAAACCAGAATTGTTAATTGCTAGAATAATTGACATTACCACTAAACCAGGAGATAGAATCATAGATTTTTTCTTGGGTTCTGGGACTACAGCTGCCGTTGCTCACAAGGCTGGTCGATTATGGATAGGAATAGAACAGATGGACTATATAGATACTGTTACTATTCCTAGACTACAAAAAGTAATAGCTGGAGAAAGTGGTGGAGCAAGTGATCACTATCATTGGACAAAAGGTGGAGAATTCATCTATAGTCAATTAGAAAAAAATGAAACACAAGAGTTTCCTTTTTATAAAGAATTACAAAAAAACAATATTATAAATCAGTTAAAAAAATAGAAAAAGAGGATAATAATGACAATACCTAGAATTTTATTATGTATGAATATGTTACTACTGGTAACTTGTTCTGCAACGGAATCTCATACTTTTAAAGATAAACTTAGAGGATTAGCAGCTTATGAAGTAAATGCTACGGGCATAGAATATTATGTATTCAATGCTAATACAGATCTAACGAAAGACGCACAAGAGATAGTTTATCATTTTGATTCCATAGTATCAGGTGATACCGCTTACTATAGAGCTGCCGATGACTCTGGATTTTATGCTTTACAAATTGTAAATGATGAAGTCTATCGTAATCCAACTCCAGAAAGCTCTACAGCTGGTATAAATTTAAATGAACTGGCTCCTTTTCTTAGGTTAAAGACCCCTGAAGAATTAGAGTAAAGAATATATAAATAATAAGAATAACAATTTAAATAAAAAAACACACTTTAAAAAGTGTGTTTTTTTATTTAATAGCTATTTGATTTGTAATATTAGTTTGCTATGGGATCGGCTACCGCTTCTTCAACGGCTTCTTCTCCATCAACTACAGCAACATCTTCAGCAAATTCTCCAACACCTTCAGCCTCATCTAAGATTTTAAGAGCATTCTTAGCTTCTCGTCTGACTATTGATTCTGGATCATTTTTAGATTTATATTCTAAAATAGGTCGTGAAGATCCAGCTTTTAATTTGGCTAAACTTTTGATAGCCTCTGTTCTAACGGCGGTATTATCTGATTTTGTTAGATTCTCAAGTGTTGGTATGATCTCTTGAGAGTTGGCAAATCCTAACCCAGCAATACTGTTAAGTCGAACTGTTTGTTCTTCAAGCTCATTGACAGCGATAGGGGTTAAAATTTCTATTGCTTGTGGGTTTTCGGTATGACCTATAGCCAGTGCTGCATAGCGTCTTATGAGACGTGTTTCACCAGTATTAGTAAGTAATCCCTGTAATATTGGGATCATAGTATCATCTTGATACATTCCCAAAGCCACAACTGAAGCCCCTCTAAGATCTTGGTGATTGGTAATATTAGTTGCCATTTCTAAAATAACAGGTAAAGCCTCAGTATTTTTTAACTTACCTAATGCTTGCACGGCAGCAGCGTTAAATCTCATTGCTTTAGGTTCTATCATTTGTGTTTGTAAAGCTGTAAAAATATTGGCTCCAACAGGAACTTCTAATAATTCAACAGCATAAGCAGCTCTTTGCAATACAGAAAGATTTGTTTCTGTGGTAAAGAGATCTGTCCAAAATTGAGTATTGTCTTTATGTTTCATATCAATAAAAACGTAAATAATCTCTTCTTTTATAGAAGCATTAGCTTCATTAATAAAAGAAGTTTCTAATAATTCTATACCATTGGTTCTTTTGCCAGATCGTATTTTTTTTACTACGGCCAATCGTTGATCTGAAACGCCGAATTCTATGGTTTCTTTCCAAGATGCGAGTTCTATTTCTTCAGGTGTTAGAACATTTTCGTCTACAGGAGTTGCTGCTGGATCAACAACAGCTGGTGGATCAACAGGAGGAGTTTCTTCTTGTCCGAAGATGCTTACTTGTATTAATAATAAATTAAACAATAATAATAGTTTCATAAATGTTTCCTTTCCTAAAATAGAACTCTATTTAGTAGTATCGGATTTTTTTAAAATATTATGATGAATTTAGCTATAAAAGCTGTGAATATTCAAATAAAAATATTTTTTTATAAAAAAATAGA
Organism: uncultured Brevinema sp.; assembly: GCA_947040475.1. Classification (GTDB taxonomy): domain Bacteria; phylum Spirochaetota; class Brevinematia; order Brevinematales; family Brevinemataceae; genus Brevinema_A. Next base: position 8,038 of record CAMRBT010000029.1, on the reverse strand, counting down.
TAAAAAACCCACTTGGCACGATTTTTGCTACAATAATAGTATATAAAGTTAAATTTAAAATTGATATAAACAAAAAAAATTATTATTATTAATAGTATTGTAAATCTAATTAAATGGAGAGAGTATATGACTCAAAAAAATAATAAGCAAGAAGAGAATCTTCAAGAAGAAACTCTTCAAGAAAATTCTTCAGATACTGTAGAAAACATGGAAGATATAGTAGATATTGCTAAAGATATTCTAGAAGAAATGGATGATGATCCTATTGCGATCCTAGAAAAAGAAAAAAAAGATCTAAAAGATTCTTATTTACGTCTTGCTGCTGAAACGGATAACTATAGAAAACGAATGCAACAACAACAAGAAAATTTCAAAAAAACAGCTTTAAAAGAAGTTATTGAAAAATTACTACCTGTTGTTGACAATCTTGAGCGTAGTATTCAAGCTTCTAGTAATTCTGATAATATAGAATCATTAAGAGAAGGCATTGCTATGGTTTTAGTACAATTTGAAACGGTATTAAAAGATGCAGGTTTAGAAACTATAGAAATTGCTATAGGCGATGAGTTTGATCCTCAATTCTGTGAAGCAGTGATGATAGAAGAGAGAGATGATATTGCTCATTCTATGACTATCGTAGATGTATTTGAAGCGGGAAGAAAAATGGGTGGACAAATAATTCGTACAGCCAAAGTTAAAGTAGCTAAAAAAAAGTAGTTAATAACTAACTTATAAAAAACAAAAATAAACCTTAAAAAGGAGACTAATATGTCAAAAATTATTGGAATTGACTTAGGTACAACCAACTCTGTTGTATCAGTAATAGAAAACGGTAAACCGGTTGTTATTGCAAACCAAGAAGGTTCAAGAACCATGCCTTCTATTGTAGCTTTTACAGAAAAAGGAGATATCCTTGTTGGAGCTCCAGCTAAAAACCAAATGGTTACAAACCCTGAAAACACAATATACTCTGCAAAACGTTTTATTGGACATCGTTTTGATGAAGTATCAAACGAAAGAACACCTTATGTAATCAAAAAAGGTGCTAAAGATCACGTAGCATTTGCAACACGTATTGGAGATCAAACTCCAGAACAAATTGCTGCTTTAGTGCTTATCAAATTAAAAGAAGCTGCAGAAGCATATTTAGGTACAAAAGTAACAAAAGCTGTTATTACCGTTCCTGCTTATTTTAACGACTCACAACGTCAAGCAACAAAAGATGCTGGAACTATTGCAGGATTAGAAGTAGAACGTATCATTAACGAACCTACGGCTGCAGCTTTGGCTTATGGTTTGGATAAAAACACTGAAGAAATTGTAGCTGTTTATGACTTTGGTGGCGGTACTTTTGATATTTCTATTTTAGAAATTGGAGATGGTGTCTTCGAAGTTAAAGCGACAAATGGTGATACACATCTTGGTGGTGATGATTTAGATAATGCCATCATTGATCATATTATTAGTTCTTATAAAAAAGAATCAGGAATTGATCTTTCTAAAGATGCAATGGCTATGCAAAGACTAAAAGAAGCTGGCGAAAAAGCAAAAATTGAACTTTCTTCAAAAGCTGATACACAAATTAACTTACCTTTTATTACTGCAGATGCGTCAGGACCAAAACATTTAAATATGAACATGACTCGTGGAGAACTAGAAAATATTGTTCGTCCTATAATTGAGCGTTCTTTAATTCCTTGTGAAAAAGTATTAAAAGATGCTGGAGTTACTAAAGCTGACATTAAAGAAGTTATTCTTGTTGGTGGACAAACTCGTATGCCACTTATTGTTGATACTGTAAAAAAATTCTTTGGAAAAGAACCTTCTAAAGGTGTAAATCCAGATGAAGTCGTATCATTAGGTGCAGCTATTCAAGCTGGTGTCCTCAATAAAGAAGTACATGATATCTTATTATTAGATGTCACTCCTTTATCTCTAGGAATAGAAACATTAGGTGGAGTAAGTACCTTCTTAATTCCTCGTAATACTACAATTCCTGCATCAAAATCACAAGTGTTCTCTACTGCTGCAGACAATCAAACAGCGGTAACAATACAAGTGCTACAGGGTGAAAGACCAATGGCTTCTGATAATAGAATATTGGCTAACTTTAACCTTGAAGGAATTCAACCAGCACCTCGTGGTATTCCTCAAATTGAAGTAACTTTTGATCTTGATGCTAACGGTATTCTTCATGTATCTGCAAAAGATTCAGGATCAGGTAAAGAACAAAAAATTACTATCGAATCCTCAGGAACACTAAGTGCTGAAGAAATCGAAAAAATGCAAGCAGAAGCAGAGGCTAACGCTGATTCAGATAAAAAAGTAAGAGAAACCATAGAACTTAAAAACCAAGCAAACGCTGTTCAATATGGAATTGAAAAACTGTTAGCTGATGACGGTGATAACATTGAAGAAGCTGACAAAAAAGAACTTGAAGAAAAAAATGAAGAACTTAAAAAAGCTTTAGAGGGTGACGATCATCAAACTATTGAAGATGCAATGAAAGCTCTCGAGCCTGTATCAACAAGAGTTTATCAACATCTTGCAGCAAAAAAACAACAAGAAGCAGAACCTACTGGTGGCGAAACAAAATCAGACGATGATGTCATCGATGCTGAAGTTGTAAAAGACGAAGAATAATTTATAATATCACTAGTGTGAGAAAAAATATAGGAGTAAGGTCACACTTACTCCTATATTTAAAGTTGACAACAATGAGATTTTATATCATAATAGTTAACAAAGATTACAAAAATATAAGGCAGGTGCCACATGGCAGATTATTATGGATTGCTTGGAGTAACTAGTGCTGCAAGTCAAGATGAAATAAAAAAAGCTTATCGTAAACAAGCAATGAAATACCATCCAGATAAAAATAAGGGTGACGCAGAATCTGAAGCCAAATTTAAAGAAGTAGGAAAAGCTTACGAAGCTCTTTCTGATCCTGAAAAACGTAAAATGTATGATCAATACGGTGAAGCAGCCTTTCAAAATGGTGGCGGAGGCGGTGCTGGTGGATTCGGTGGTGGATTTAATGGTGCTGGTGGATTCGGTGGAGGCTTTGAAGATATTTTTGAAAGTTTCTTTGGCGGTGGAGGTAGTGGTGGAGGACGTAGTCCACGTCCTCAACAAGTACACGGTGCTGATATTCAAACAGAAGTTTCTTTTCAATTAAAAGATGTGCTCCAAAAACAAACGGTAGACTTAAAAGTAAGAAGAGCTGAACCTTGTGAAAAATGTGATGGAACTGGATCTGCTTCTAAAAAAGCACCAACCACATGTTCTACTTGTCGTGGTGCTGGTAGAGTACAAGTCAGTCAAGGATTCTTTGCCATGACTCAGACTTGTCCAAAATGTCATGGTACTGGTAAAATGGTTACTGACCCTTGTCACACTTGTCGTGGAGAAAGTACTGTCGTTAAAACTGTTCCTATCTCTGCTGTTATTCCAGCAGGAGTAGAAGATGGTATGAAACTACGCTTAGCTCAGGAAGGTCATGCAGCACCATTTAAAGGGGTTAGAGGGGATTTATTTATCCATATTCGTGTCAGAAATGATAGTAGGTTTATGCGTGAAAGAGATAATCTCTATGCTAAATTACCTTTATCTTTTGCTAAGGCTGTACTTGGTGGTGAGATAGAAGTCGAAACTTTAGATAGTAAAAAAACAATCAAATTGCCTGAAGGGGTACAACCCGGTCAACGTATTAAGATAGATGGCGATGGTATACCAAATGTTCATTCTCATAAACGTGGTAATTTGATTTTAGAAGCTCATATTGAAGTTCCTAAAAAAACTAGTACTAAGGCAAAAGATCTTCTTAAAGCTTATGCTCAAGAAATGAAAGAAAAAATATAGTAGTCTTTAATAATAAAAACCCCACTAAGTTCATGTTAGTGGGGTTTTTTAGTGAGGATTATTTTGTTAAATAGTGATGTTTTTAGTGAATGAATCTTCTGTTATAGATGTTTAAGATGAGAGCTGCACTGATAATACAAGTAATATAGAATGATCCACCATAACTAATAAAAGGCAAAGGAAGTCCTGTTACAGGAGCTATTCCTATGTTCATTCCAATATTGATCCCAATATGAGTAATAAATATCGCTAAGATACCACTAGCCATGAGAGCTCCCTCTTTATCTTTGGCAGCAACAAGGGTTTTAATAATCAAAAAACAATAAGATGCATATAATAAGATTACGATAAAACACCCAAAGAATCCTGATTCTTCAGCAATGATAGCAAAAATAAAATCAGTATGTTTTTCGGGGAGGAAACCACGAAGATTTTGTGTTCCTTGAAAGATACCTTGCCCTGTTAATCCACCAGCACCAATAGCAATTTTAGATTGGATGATATTATAACCAGCACCAAGCCTGTCAAATTCAGGATTAATAAAAACTAATAGCCTATTCCATTGATAGGGTTTTAGAACAGTACTTAGTACGCCCATTGCTAAAAAGGAAAGCCCACCAATGAGAGAAGCTCCTGTAAATTGGTGCATCCATTGTATAGGTTGAATCAACTCAATGACAAAAGTAATTCCCGCATATATTAATAAAATAATAGCAATGGCTAAAAAAGTACTAGGGGTTAATAAAATATCTAAGATAGCAATATTACTTTGATTGGATAAATAATAGAACTGATAATAGGTATAACTAAGCATTAAAACACAAATAATAACACCAATAATTACAATACTTAATAAAATATTAATATCTCTAAATCCAACAAGACTCATAATAACATAAATACTACAAAAAATAATAGCAGTACCTAAATCGGGCTGTAATAAAACAAGAGCTAATGGAGGAAGGAGTATAAATAACGATTGATAAAATGTTACAAACTCTTTTTGATCTTTTGGAATATTTTTTAGAAATTTGGCATAAAAAAGAACATAACAGATCTTCATGATTTCAGAACTCTGAATTCCAAATCCCCAAATTCCTAACCAACTTTGAGCTCCTTTAATTTCTCTTCCTATGAGGAGTGTTAAAACCAGTAAAAATAGACCCCCAACATAATATAATAAAGAAGTTTCGATAATATAGTAATAATCGATAGATAGTATGAATACACTAAGTCCTATCCCTATAAATATCCAAGCCAATTGTCTAATGTATAAATTCGTATTTTGACCATCATCTAACTGACCTGTACTAAGAATAAAAACAATACCAATACAAGACAGTAGTAATGGAATTAAGATAAATAGAGAAGTGTGACCTTTTAGTAAATCTTTCATGATTATCCTCTTTTTTTGAAATTAGGATTTGGATTTTTTTCGGGATATAATACTTCAAAATAATAATTAAATAATTCTGCAACAATACGGACGGCATTCCCTGTACGAGCTTTTTCTAACAGTACTGTTATGACAATAGTATCGTCAAGATTTCCTTCTGTATTATAAGGACCATAAGCGGTAAACAATCCATTATCCTTAGCAGAAGTACCTAAAGATCCAGTTTGGGCTGTACCTGATTTTCCAGCAATAGGAACACGTACCATATTGTAGGTCTCTAACCAACGAGCTGTACCATTTTTTCCAGCAATAACATTACGCATACCTTCTTGAATAACCTTCAAATGTTCTATTGGAATATTTATTGTTTTTAGAGGGGTAGGTTGTTGTTGCCAAATTGTTTTTTTATCTCTGATTCTTAATTGTTCTTTTAATAGGAATGGTTTGTAGATGGTTCCATTATTTGCAACAATACTAGTCATCATATTAATTTCTAAAGGAGATGTTAGTATGTCTCCTTGTCCAATTGCAATATTAGCGGTATCACCGAGAGACCAACGTCTTTTATGTGTTTTTCTAAACCATTGATCATTGGGTATAAATCCTGGCTTTTCATCAGGAAGATCGATTTGATAGGGGGTTGTAAATCCAAATTCTTTAGCCATTTGGAAAATATTTTGACGTCCTACAGTCTGAGAATGATGGTAATAATATACATTTGCAGAAGCTTCAATAGCTTTTCTTGTATCAACTTTACCATGATTTTTCCAATCTCTAAAAACACGATTACCAATAGCGTAAGATCCTGTTGTAGTAAGAACTTGATCGGGATCAACACCATCTTTTAAAAAAGCTGCAGTCGAAATTAATTTGAATGTAGAAGCTGGAGGATACAAACCTTGTATTGGTCTATTGAGAAAAGGGTGCGTTGGATCAAAAATAAGGGAAGAAAATTCATTCTCAACTCTATCAGAGTTATAAAAAATAGAAGGATCAATAGAAGGGGTACTAACTAGTGTGAGTATTTCTCCTGTACTAGCATGGGTAACAATGACAGCCCCTATAAAATTCGTCATTAAATCATAAGCTTTTTGTTGCAATTGGGCATCTATTGTTAATACCAAATGATCGCCTTGTATAGGGTCTTGTATAATATCTTGTTGTAATACTTGTCCTCTAGCATTAACAGACCTTACTAAAATCCCAGATTTCCCACGAATAATAGAGTCATATTGTTTTTCTATTCCTCGTTTGCCTATGTGCGTGCCTAAATAGTATTCACCTTTTGATTTGTTTTGATCGTATTCTTCTTGATTTAATAAACCAGTATAACCAACGACATGGAATCCAGATTTGCTAAAAGGATAAACTCTCTTAGGTTGATTTTCCCAGAACACACCTGGAAATTCTTCAATTTTTTCTGCAAATTTATTAATTGTTTCTAAGGAAGCGTTATCCTGAAGGACAATAGGTGTATAAGGATCTATATATTTTGATTTAATGATAGTACAAATAGCCTCAGGAGTAGAATTGAGTATTTTTCCCATTTCAGTTAATTGGTGTATTCTTTGTACCGTATTTGTTTTTGGTAAATTGGCATCAATGACGGCTAGCACTAAAGACTGCTGATTGTAGGCAAGTTTAAGTTCTTTATTTCTATCATAAATAACACTTCTGTAAGAAGAAATACGAAGATCTCTTGTTTGATTTTTTTCCGCTCTATTTTTGAAAGTAGAGCCTTCTAATACCTGAAGATAAAACAAACGCCCTGTAAAAATAATAAATAATGAAATAATGACAATAATAAGAACAAATAGACGTGAAGAGTTAATATTTTTTATATCTTGCATATAAACCTTATTTTAATTGTATTAGCTGAGCAAATATATGCTTGAGTAATTGAGCTCTATAGTTATTGAATTCTTCAAAATTACTAATATGTGAAAATATAGAAGAATGATTTTGAAGACGGAATAATTGTTCTAACCAAAGGGTCTTATCACTAATAGAATATATAGATTTATCAAGAAAATCTACTAAAGAAATAATATAAGTCATTTCTGTGTAAGTAAGAAAATCTTGAGCTAATAATTGATTGATTTGAGAAACAAATAATTCAATATTTTCCTTATCTGCAAGAAGTTCTTTTTTTGCTAATAATTCAGAAGATTGTATTATTTGGGTAAATTGAATCATATGATCTATATGATCTAATTCGCTAATACCAAAAGATCCCGTGTTTTGTAATAAGAATAAGCCAGAATTTGGGTGAGAAGTATAGGGGGTGAGTTTGTAGCCTGTTTCTTCACAAGTTTTTATGAGGGGTGCAATAGATCCTTGTAATTCAAGACCTGTTAGATTGAGCAATAGTGATAAATATAATCCATTGCCTGCATAATTAATATCTGATGTAGCAAATCCAAATTCAGGAGTATAGGCAAAATGTATGTGAGGATCTAAAGATAAAAGTAAGGAGTTAATGTTTTTATAGATTTCTTTAAGGTGTTGTCCAAACTCGATAGAAAAAACACGCAAATGATCATATTCATTAGGTAATAAAATCCATTTACCATCTTTTTTAGCAAAAAAAGTATGGCCATTTTCTAAAAAATGATTGGTAATATTTAGATCTGACATAAGTTGAAATTTATGAACAGATTCTAATGTTTTAATATCTGTAGAAATAATTTGATCTGCATATAAATCTTGTAAAAGTATTGAAATTTGATTTTCAATGAGTATTTTTTCTTCTATAGATAATTTTTCAGGAAAAGTGAGTGC
>CAMRBT010000028.1 GCA_947040475.1 uncultured Brevinema sp. | reverse complement strand
GGAGAAATAAAATTCAATAGATATATAGAAAAATCTTGGAATTTTTTACTTAAAAATCCAAAAATCACTCAGATTATAATCATTATAGGTAGAGTGTTTTATTTTCTAACCCCTTATTACATGAGAGTATGCCAAGCTAAAGCACGTCGTAATTCTATGAATTATATTAAAACGGTGAATCCTGATCTTATTTTTACTACTCATTTTTTCACACAGTCGGTATCAATAGATGCTCGTAAAAAATTTGCTATGGATTATCCTCTAGTAACTTTAAACCCTGACACTTTCGAGACATTTCCTCAATGGGATAGAAGAGGAGAGAGTTTTTTAGTCTGTTCTGAATTAGCTAAAAAATCAGCTCTTAAACTTGGACACAAAGAATCCACTATAAAAATCGTTCCTCAAGCCTTACGTAAAGAATTTTATGTAGTAGAAAAAAACGATCCTAAAGAATTACGAAAACAACACAATCTCAGACCAGATGTATTTACTATTTTGATGAGTGATGGCGGTCAAGGGATAGGCAAGATGTACAAAAGTATTCGTGCTTTACTCAAAATGGATACACCACTTAATATTATTGCTATTTGTGGCAAAAATGAAAAATTACATAAAAACTTATTAAAATTACAACAAAAAACAATAGCAAAAAATTCTTCTATTCAATTTTTGATTATGGGATTTGCCGATAGTATGACCCCTTTTATACAGATGAGTGATCTCTTTATAGGCAAAAGTGGACCTGCTACTATGGTAGAATGTTTAAAAATGGATCTTCCTGTGTTGGTTGTTTATTCTGCTAATTCCGCAGAAAGAAAAACTGCTAACTTCTTTATAGAAAGACAAGTAGCTTTATCGTGTATGCGTTCTTATTTGTTGCCAAAAAAATTAGAACAAATAATTAACGATCCTAATATCCTTAATAATATAAAATCAAAATTAAAAAACTTAGACTTTTTTCAAGATGGTAGTACTGTCATTGCAGAAATAATTGTAGATACTTTGGACAAAAAAATTAGCTAATAACACCAAACCCTATCTCATTTAGATAGGGTTTTTTAGAAGGGAATATGAAACAATTTTTTAAGCATGATTTAGATTTTTTTAATGATCTTATTTATTTTTATAAAGAATATAAAAATTCTTTACAGGGTAAAATTCAATCATCATTGACGAGTACCACCAAAGAAATATTTGAACAAGCAGTTTATTGTTTTTTAACACCAGCTACTAAATCTGATTCTTCAGATCTTACGCATAAAGAATTATTTACAGATGATTTTTTTTATAAAGCTAGTTTAGAAGAATTAACCTATTGTTTAAGAAAACCACCCTATATTCGATTTCACAATCAAAAAGCAGCACGATTGTTATTGTGGCAGCAACATGGAATGGCTCACATACAAGCGATGTTACTCTTTGATAATGCTAGAGATAAGCGTCAATATTTGGTTGAGAATGTCAAAGGAATGAATTTTAAAGAGGCTACACATTTTCTCAGAAATATAGGATGTAGTGAAGATTTGGTAATTTTAGATAGGCATATTATTAATTTTATGAAAGATGTTCATATCCTATCCGAAAAAGATGATATGAGTAAATTATCAAAAAATTATTTAATGTGGGAAAAACTGTTTGTAGATTTTATCAATAGTCCTCTTTGGATTGATTCTATTGGTGAAACTACTATTCCTAGAGCCGACTTTGCAATTTGGGCATCTCGTGTCAAAAAGGCAGACTCTAATATTAGTTATGAAAGAATTTTAATGTTAAGATAACACAAATAGGGGAAAAATCATGAATAATCTTACAAATATTTTGATGTCTCATGCATCGACAAAACGTTTTCCTAAAGAAGTTTATCCTACACGTATTTATACTTTATTAAAAGAACAGGGCTATGATCCGGACTCATTAAAATATATCCACATTACAGGATCTAAAGGCAAAGGATCTCTAGCTTTTACCTCTTTTGAATTATTAAAAAAAAGTAGCATCAAAACAGGGCTTTTTATTTCCCCTCATATTTTTGATATTAGAGAACGTTTTATCACCGAACAAGGGATGATCTCCGAAGAAGAATTATTCAATCTGATGAATAAATTTACAGAATTATTTCAAAATAATGATCTTCATTTTTTTGAGATTTGCTTATTTTTGGCATTGGTTTATTTTTTGGATACAAAATGTGAATATGCCGTATTAGAAGTAGGGGTAGGAGGACGCTTTGATCCTACTAATTTTTGCTGTCCTGAAGTTTCTTTATTGGGGCATATTTCTATAGAACATAAAGATTTTCTCGGTAATACTATAGAAGAGATCGCTTATGATAAGGCTGGTATTATTAAAAAAGATATCATGGCTTTGAGTGTTAATCAAAATCCTGTGGTCAAAAAAATCTTAGAAGGGCAAGGTCTTGTTTATTTTATCGATGATATTATTACTATTAACAATCTTACTTATAACAATCAAGGTAAAAGCAAATTTGATTTAATAATAACCGCAAATAACAGCCAAATAGTCATTACTGATATTATTTTAAATCGTGTTGGCGAGGCTAATATTATGAACTTTGTATTGGCAGTAGCTGGAGTTTATCATTGTTTGCCTAATCTTTCTGATGAGATTATCTATGATGTTGCCCAACAAAAAATCCCTTATAGAATGGATCTAGTAAGGGAAGACGTACTTATTGACACTTCACACAATGGGCAAAGTTTTGATAATTTGATGAAATCTTTGGATAGAATGGAGTGGCGAGATATTGTGTTTTATGTCACGATTTTAGAAGGCAAAGAGCTAGATGATATTGTAGAGGTCCTAAAAAAATATAAACACTTATTTGCTAAAATTATTTGTTTTGATTTTGAAAGTGATGCACAAAAAATGTCCAATGGATTGGGATTGTATAATCTCTTAAAAGATGATATTAATTCAGAATATGTAGCCAATATTACAGAGATAAGATTAGAAAAAACTAGCAAAAAAGTATTTGCTGGATCTTTTTATAGTATTCCACTGATTATGGATTTAATCAATCATCAAAATTAATAAAATTAATAGATTCGGATGGCTTAATAAAATCAAAAAATTCTTTCGTTGTTCCTGTAAAAAATAATTGTAGACCAGAACTATAAAACTTATCAAAAATATATTGGCGTCTTTTAGGATCAACTTCAAGAAGGGCGTCATCTATCAGAAGGATAGGCTTTCTCCCTAAAGTTTCTTCGATGATTTCTACAGAGCCAATTTTTAAAGCAAAAGATAAAGTGCGATTTTGTCCTTGTGATCCCGATTTAGCAGCAGGAAGATCATTAATAAGTAGGGTGATATCATCTCTGTGCGGACCTTTTGAGGTATGTTTTCTACGGAGATCTTCGGATTTGCTTTGTGCTAAAGCCTCTTTGAGAGCATCTTCAATGTTTTGAGTTAGTTTAAAATTGTTAAAATATTTTAAAGTGGCAGAACCTTTGGTGAATTCTTGATATAAAGCTTCTACTTTTGGGATTAATAATTTTACAAAATCTAAACGTTTTTTAATGATTTTTGCTCCGTTAGTAATGAGAGCATCATTCCAGATATCAGCATTTTTAGGATCTCTTTTTAGAGAGGCATTACGTTGACGTAAAGCTCTTTCGTATTTTGCTAAATGATCAGAATATTCATCATCACGTAAGGCAATAGCAGCATCAAAAAAACGTCTTCTAGTTTCAGATGTTCCCGTAGCCAAAAAAATATCATTCGGTGAAAAGGCAACCACGGGATTGTGGGTACGAAGATGATTTGAGGCAATACTTTGTTCACTTAAGGTGAGTTTTTTTTTCTTTTCGGATACTGTTCTTTCTATTACTTCGCCGTCAAAAGTACCCTGAATAAAAAACCCATCGGCTTTTCTGTTGGTGAGTTCTTTTCTATCGCCAGTACGAAATCCACGGTTAGAGGATAGAAGGTACAGCCCTTCTAAAAAATTAGTTTTTCCAGATCCATTCTCACCAACAAGACAGTTGATTTGAGAGAAAGAATCAATAGTAAGTGTGTCAAAAGATCGGAAATTTATTAGTTTTATTTGTTCTAAAAACATGAAAGCCTCTATCAGTATTGAATTCTATTATACAAGAAAAAAGCATATTCTACAATATTATTTATCAAAAAACACCTTTATTACAAAGGTGTTTTTTTCTGGATATAATATTAATGAGCGAGAGTTTATACTCCGCCTTTACCGTGAAGATTTTCTCTATCAAAGATACGTTCCATAGGGGTAACAACTTTAGTAACACGAACAGAGAAGTTTTCGTCAATAACAACAACCTCACCAAGGGCGATAAGTTTGTCATTTACAAGAACGTCAACAGGTTCACCAGCTAGTTTTTCTAATTCGACGATAGATCCTTCCCCAAGATTGAGGATATCTTTAATAGTCATACGAGTACGACCTAATTCTACAGTAACACGCATTGGGACATCTAACAATAATGCAAGGTTGTCTAAAGGTTCTATTTCACCTGATGGACTGAATTGTTGGAATTGAGCAGGAGTCATATTGACAGTAGAATTATTAGTGTTAGCAGCAGCTGGAGGAGGAGTATTAGCACTAGGGTTTGTTTGTGGGTTTAAGATTTTAGCAATACTTTTTATGAATTTCATAGAAGTAATAATATAAAAAGGATAACTAGCACCATCTATACTTAAGTTTATGCCAACACGATATAGAGTGCCAATAGTAGTAAGAAAATCAGATCCACTATCATATCTTTGAGTTTCAGCTAAAGAAGGAGAAACAGCCATTTTTAATTGCTCTGATAAAATTCTAGTATCAGTTGCCATCATATTAGAAATAGCTTCACCAAAGGTTTCTGTTACTTCGTCAGAAATTTCAGTGGCTTCAGAACCAAGCATTTTGTTTGCAATTTGAAGAACACTACTTTCTGGAGCAGCTATCATCCAAGAACCAGTAATACCACCAGTAATACTACTAGCATTACCTACAATGACTGATGTTAAATCTTCTGCTAGTTTGACATTAGTGCCTGTTAAAAAGTTAACTTGATCTAATGTAATAGTAGAACTAGTTAATTGACCAAGAACTTCTGCTCTTGCTTTACCTAAATCATTAAATAATTTATTTAAAATAAGTTCTTCAGAATTGCTAATACTATCGCTGTCATTACTTTCTAAAGTTGTCCCCTGCAATAATGCATCTAATTCATCTTGAGATAATACAGAATCACTCATGAGATCCTCCCTAAAAATTATAATTTTTCTCTTTACCTAAATAATTTTCGGAATTATTTGAAAAAAGTTTAGGATAATTTAATAAAATAATCAAAAATAGTCAGTTTATTATTATTTTATGAGTATCTTTGATTATAATAATGAAAGATAAGGATAATTTAATGAAAAATCTACAAAAAATAATATTGTTTCTGATGTTTGTATTTAGTTATTCTGATATCTCTGCTAAATTTTTCTTTGTTCCCGGTCATGTCATGCTAGGAGTTAGTATTGGTGGTGGCGGTAGTGAATACGTCTATGGTTCAACTGGGGCAGCTATCAATATTAGCACAGAAGTTATTTTAGACACTTGGGATATTAGTAGAGTCGTCGAAATGTCTGTTGGTTTTTTAGGAAATGGAAGTGTTTTTTTTGCTGAGAATTTGGCTCAAGGAGGACTTTCTCTCATGCCAACCTATCATATTAGTTTTTATGATAGAGTAGATTGGTATCTGGGGGTGGGCTTTGGTATTTCTATGCACAAAAATTTAGTGCTCTATGGGGTAGGTTTATCAACAGGCTTTAATATAGAAGTAAGAGAGTGGTTTTTAGTGAATTTAGGCTTTGAACTTCAAGGCCCTCAAGTATTTGGAGCAATAGGGGTGAAATTCCGTTTTGAGATAGTAAGATAAGTTGATTTTTAAAGGGATATATGGTATCATACTATAATAAATTTATCAGAGATATCATAAATGCAAAAAGATGCAAAACAAAATGTGAGCAAATTTTCTGAAGGGCCGTGGTTTGTCTATATTATTCTTTGTGATAATAATAGCTTATATACTGGCATCACCAAAGATATAGAGCGTAGATTCAAAGCACACACCAAGGGTAAGGGTGCTAAATATACGAGAATGCATAAACCTGTGTGTGTCGTCCATACGGAAGAATATAAAAATCACTCTTTAGCGATTAAGAGAGAGATAGAAATAAAAACTTACCCTGTAAATAAAAAACGTAAATTACATAACAAAGATATAGGAGTTTTTTTATGAAGAGAATTATTCTCATTTTAACGATCTTAGTTGGAACTACAGTTTCCACAAATGCTGCACAAAACTATAACAAAGGAAACTTGTTATTAGGTATTGGTATTGGTGCAGGTACAGCAAGTGTGTATCCTATAGGTGCTGCACAGATGACTATCCACCCATCCGTAGAATTGATGGTAGGCGCTTGGACTCGTGGAAAAATAGGTTATGCTTTGGGTATTACTATAGATAGTAGTATCAATCTTTTTGGACCAGGATTAACAGGAACTTTAGCACCAATGCTAACAGCTCACTTTACCTTAGCTCCAAGATTTGATATCTATACTTCTTTAGGAATAGGGCTACAGTTATTGCCTGCAAACGGAACTCAAGGTGGATATAATTTTCATGTTGGTTTTGCAACAGGATTTAATGTAGTTATTACCCCTGCTATTATTTGGAATGCTGGTTTAGCTATCCATGCTAATCAATTCTTTGGATCAACAGGTGTTAAATTCCGTTTTGGTGATGCAAGCAAAATCCAATATAATAGATAATAGTTTACTCTTTAATTTATTAAAATCATATAACAATGTTGTTAAAACTTGTTAAAAAACCCTCTGTTATAACACAGAGGGTTTTTATTTTTAATAATAAGAATAAGATTCCTTTATAAAGAAGTAGATAATTCTTTTTGAGAGGATGTTGCTACAGAATCTGAACACCCATCCATACAATTATCAATATCACCACTAAGAATTTTTTCTATCATATCGCAAGCAATCTCAATAGTAGGATTTAGTTTTTTTAGCTCATCTTTTGAAAAAGCTCCTAGTACATGCGATTCTAAAGGCATTTGTGTGTTTGAGGGTCTTCCTATGCCTACACGAACACGAGGAAAATCATCAGCTTTTAGGAATTTTATCAAAGACTTTACGCCATTATGTCCACCAGAGGAACCATATTTTTTTACAGATACATTTCCGAATTCTAAATTAGCATCATCACAAACAACAATAATATTCTGAGGTTGTATTCTTAAAAAGCTAGCCATATATAATACAGCTTCGCCACTTAAATTAATAAATGTTTGAGGTTTTAGGATAATAATTTTTTTATTATTAAAACGCATTTTTCCAATAAGTGA
Source organism: uncultured Brevinema sp. (assembly GCA_947040475.1). Lineage (GTDB taxonomy): Bacteria > Spirochaetota > Brevinematia > Brevinematales > Brevinemataceae > Brevinema_A. The sequence goes on along the minus strand of CAMRBT010000028.1, from coordinate 5,625 downwards.
TTTTTTCTTTTTAATATCAATAGAAATATTATGTCTCTTTGCTAAACAGTCTAACACTAAAAAGCCTAAATTATGTCTAGTTTTTGAATATGAATCTCCTGGATTTCCAAGACCAACAATAAGTTTCACAAACACCTCCTTGCCTCTGTTTTTTTTAATAAATTACTATATTAATTTTAAATATTTTACTAGACTAAGGATATTATCTTACTTCAACAAGAACGGTACCTTTGTTTGTTAATATTTTACAGGTTTTAGGGATATCTAAATCTCTGATGATAACATTATTTTTACGTTGTAAGCCAGCAATATCGTATACGAGTTTTGCAGGCATATTTTCTGGTGTTCCTCTTAATAATACTTTTCTTACGAAAGTTAAGAGGTTTCCACCTTCACGAACACCTACTGGATTTCCAGTGAATTCGATAGGGATAAGGGTAGTATATTCTACTTTTGGTGTTACGATACAAAAATCGATGTGCATAAAACGACGGGAAATAGGATCAATTTTGTAATCTCTAACATATACATTATAAGAATCTTTACCTACTTTAAGAGCAAAAGCGACGTGTCTTTCATTAATAGCAAACATTTTTTCGAAAGCTACATAGTCAACAGATACAAGCACATTTTCTTTCATACTTGGTCCATAGACGATTGCTGGTAAACGAAATTCTGCACGCAATTTAGTATTTGCACTCTTTGTGCCTAGGGTACGGGGTAGTCCTACTAACTCTGTAGTAGACCATTTTGATGCTGTTGCCATATTTGGCCTCCTGGGTATCGGTTTAAAAACCTACAACCAGCTTAGTAATATAATACTAAGACTGTCTTGTTTATAAAGGTATTATACCATAAATTCTCTTTCTTTTCAAGGATAAACAGCACAAAAAATATAAACCATATGATTCTTATAGCGATTTGAAAATATATAACATTTAATTTATAAAGTTTTTAAAAAAAATTCCGATTTTCAAATAGGGTTGTTTTATACAAATAATCTTACAGGAGGCGTACGATGAAAAATGGACAAGAAATATCAAAACAACTTTTAGATGTTTTATCACAAATCAAAGATACGGTGCAAAAAATTCTAGAAATAGAAGATCAAAAATATGATGTTATTAAAAATATGGAAATAGATCAATTACTCGTTGTTAATGAGGAAGAAGTAGACCTTCTCCATAAGATAGAGATCTTAGAAGCAAAAAGAGTGGATCTAATAGAAACACTTTCTCTAAAAATAGGTTTTGATCCTCAACAGCCCATATCGAAAATAGCCAAATTTTTAGCAGAAGAAGATCAAGAAAATATTTTGTCTATAAGTATGGAGATTAAAAATCTGTGTACCCGTATTGATATTATTACGGACAGAAATGAATATATCCTAAAAAACAGTGTAGAAATTATTGCTCAGATTTTAGAGCTAACTCAAGGAACACCAGTAGAACAGTACAACAGTCAAGGGCTAAGTGCTGATGTTAAAAAACATAGTTTACACATGCTAGACCAATTAGTATAAAGTAAAAAGCAGATAAAAATATAATAATTGATATAGAATAGGTAAGAGGGTTCTATATCAATAACAAAAGAGGGTAGAAAAAATGATTACTTCATTTTTAGGATTGGAGATGGGAAAGGGTGCAATGCAAACCACCCAAAAAGGTCTTCAAACAGTTAGTCATAACTTGGCTAATCTCAACACAAAAGGTTATTCTAGACAACGTGTCACTCAAACAACAATGCCAGCGTTATTTCCATCAGGAATTAACAAACCAAATATTCCTGGACAATTAGGTACAGGGGTAATGGTAGAAGATGTAGCTAGAATCAGAGATATTTATCTTGATGATAGAATTATTTCTGAACAAGGTGGGCTTGGATTTTGGGAACAAAAAAAAGCAATGCTTCATCAAATGGAAACTATTTTTAATGAACCTGGCAATGCTAATATCAGAACAGATTTAGAATCTTTTTGGGATTCTTGGCAAACAGTATCCGAAAATCCTACTGATGATGCGGCACGTATTCATTTGTTAGAGCGGACAAAAACTCTTAACGAAAGTGTGAGAAATCAACATTACACTTTAAAAGATATGCAAACACAGGCTAATGTTCTTGTAGAACAAAAAATCAATAGAGTGAATGGGCTTGCTGATACGATCGCAACTCTTAACAAACAAATTCAAAAACAAGAATTAGCGGGAGATAATCCTAATGATTTATATGATAAAAGAGATTTACTCATTGATGAGCTTTCAAAAACTGCTGATATTCGCCTAGAAAGAAATAATGCAAAAGAATTTATTGTCTATGTTGGTGCTGAAAAATTAGTACAAGGGGAAAATGCTACCATCATTGAAGCTTATGAAGATCCTGACAATAAAGGTATGGTCATGCCTAGATGGCAACAAACAGCTCAAGAAGTTGTTCTCGGTAAAGGAGAGATTACAGGATTGATGGAAGTGAGAGATAAAGATCTCAAAGACATGTTGACACGCTTAGATGAGCTTTCTGTTGGTGTTATTGATTCTGTGAATGCGGTACACAAAGAAGGTTTTGGTCTTAATGGTGAAACTGACACTGCATTTTTTAGAGAATTATCTTTGGCTAAAAATGCTGAAGGAACCATTGACTTTAATGAAGATGGTGTTTTAGATAGTACAGCTTTATATAGAGTTACAGGTTTTGAAAAAATTACTAAAGATGATGTTATTGGTACTGATGGTACGATAAACTTCGGAGCTGTTAGAGAGAATGGTCCTGATGTTACCGTCAATTATACCTCTAGTGAAACCGTAGAAGTCGTCCTCGAAAAGATCAATAGATCTGGTGCTGAAGTAACAGCATTCTTAGACCACATGGGACGATTGACGCTTAAAGCACAATCAACAGAACAGCAAAATGTTCCTCAATTTGCACTTAGACATATAGAAGATTCTGGTGGATTCCTAACAGGTATCGCTGGAGTATTGGCAGAGTCTGGACAAGATGGAGCTTTTGATTGGCAGAATGCAACAGCATTAGAAACATTAAACACTCCAAGAAATTTAATCTCTCTCACTCCAGAAAATAACGTAGCCAGTTGGATCAATCTTGATACTGCTGTTGCAGACAGACCTGAGGGTATTGCGGTAGCTCAGGGCTATGATAGTACAGGTGAGGGAAACCCCGACACACTAACTGGTTTTAACGATAATAGAAACGCTCTTGCGATGGCAAATTTGCGTTTTGGTAATATTATGACAGGACGAGCGTCAACTTTTGATGATTATTTTCAACAAACAATCGCTAAAGCGGGTACTTTATCAGAACAAGCAATTCGTTCTTTTGACAAAACAGATGCAGTCGCTAGCTCATTAGATGGTCTTAGAAGTAAGATCTCAGGCGTTAGTGTTGATGAAGAAATGACAAAAATGATAACTTTGCAACATGCTTATAATGCAGCTGCGAGATTAGTGTCAACAACGGATAGATTGCTAGACGTAATCATCAATAGAATGGGTGTCTAATTCTAAAATTAATTAAAGAGGTACTATTATGTTAGGTCGAGTTACTCCTGGGTACATGCAAAGTGATTTCTTAAAAAATATAGAAACTAAAAACGAAAGTTTTCAAAAAGTGCAAAAACAATTGTCTTCTGGAAACAAAATTAATTTACCAAGTGATGATCCTGCTAATACTATTAACTATATGAAGTGGGAAAGTAAGACTCAAGATTTGAATAAATTTAATCAAATAATTGGTTCTTATAAAGACAAAATGAATGTTGTCGATGGAAATTTAGATGCGATGGGTAGTGGACTTCATAGAGCTAGAGAGTTAGTAGTTCAAGCTGCCAATAGTGTTTATACCAAAGATGAAAGAGCTGCTATTGCTGTAGAAATAGATCAAATTGTGCGTCAATTAGTATCCGATGCTAATACAGAATATAAAGGCACTTCTATTTTTGGAGGGACTTCAGCTCGTACCCAACCTTATCGTATCACAGAAAATCTTGAAGAAACCACCAATGCTAGCCTTGTTTCTAAGGTAGAATATTTTGGGAATGCTCAAGAACAAGTAATGGATATAGGTAAGAATGATAGAATAGTGGCTGTATTACCAGGTACTTCAATCTTCGAAACTAGCACAACGACCTTACAAGGGAGAACAGATGCAACAGGCTATATAGTTTCTCAAGATTCTGCTATTATGATAGAGGGCGTTGAGATCCCTATTATGACAGGGGACAATATAGAAGCCGTAGCACAAAAAATCAATGATAGCCAATTATCTGTAAAAGCAACAATAGAAACTAATGCTGATGGTGAATCTAATTTTAGACTTACTAGTATCTCAGCTCGTCAACCTTGGTTACAAGATCTTGCTGGAAGTACCGTGTTACAAGATCTCGGTATTATCAACAATAGTACAGAAGGTCCTAGAAATTATTCTACAGAAGCTGTGGTACAAAAAACAAGTATCTTTGATACCCTACTCACTATTAAAGATAATTTATTAAAAGATGATGTTCTACAATTAGGTGGAGAAGATTTAGGTCAAATAGATCAAAGTTTGAACAATCTTATTCGTTATCGTACCTATACAGGAGCTGTAACAGAAAGATTAGAAAAAACATATGCTAGAAACGAAACAGAAGCAATGTATTTGAAAAATTCATCTTCCGCCGCTGTGGGTGTTAATTACACAAAAAGTATTACAGAATTAAAAATGGCAGAGTTTGCCCATCAGGTAGCTCTTAATATTGGAGCTAAGTTAATGCCTACAACATTAATGGATTTTTTAAGATAAAAATCTTATCAAATCTCAAAGTAAAAGGGCAATAGATTGAAATAAAATAAAAAGTATATTATACTAAAAAATAACTGGAGGATTTAACTATGGTAGTAGTTAAAACTAAAGAATACGGTGATATTCAAGTTTCGGATGAGAATAAGATCGTTTTCCAAAAACCTATTTTTGGGTTTGAACATTTAAAAGAGTATTATTTAATTCTCTTAGATGAGCCAGAACAATTTTCTTTATTACAAAGTAAGGATGATGAAAATATCTCCTTCATGTTGACACAACCCAGAATGTTTGTATCCGATTACATTTTGGATATAGATGATATGGACGCAGAACTGTTAGAAATAGAAGATCACAAAGATATTGTTGATTACGCTATTGTAACGATTCCTGAACAAATAGAAGATGTTACGATGAACATTCTTGGACCCATAGTAATAAACAATAAAAATAAATTTGCCGTGCAAAGCATCTCAAATACGCCTCATTATAGTACTAAATGTAGATTGTTTCAAAAAGATGTGGTTGTAGACAATAAGAATACTATAACTGTGACAACAGAAGCTCTATAATATAAACATATTAGCTTGTTTGTGAATTTCAAGGAGGAAATGTGCTTGTTTTATCTCGAAAGGAAAATGAATCTATAATCATTAACAATGAAATAGAAATCAAAATAGTCCATATTAAACCCGATCAAGTAAAGATAGGAATTATCGCACCAAAAGAAGTGCGTATTTTTAGACAGGAAATATTCCAAGAAATCATGAAAGAAAACCAAGAGGCTCAGAATAAAGCATCTTTAACTGAATTAAAAGGACTTATGGAAAAAAT
>CAMRBT010000027.1 GCA_947040475.1 uncultured Brevinema sp. | reverse complement strand
TTTCTTAAACAACAAAAAACAAGCTCTCTATAGGGCTTGTTTTTTTATGGACTTTTTTTATTAGTAAGATATTGTGCTTTGGATTAATCAACAAAAGGGATATTAGTTTCAATTTTGGATTCTATGACATACTCTGAAGATACATAACTAGATATAGCGATGATTCCCGCAACAGATAGAGTCGTAAGTAATAAATATGCTAAATTTTTCTGTTGTTGATGTTCGTGGATCCTTTTCATTAGTTTTATTTTTGGTAAAGAATTTAAATTGGGTGATTGTTCAAAACTCTTGTTATAGTAATCAAACAATGCTGTGTCAAGGATAAAATCTTCTCTGGTGACTTTATCTTCGGAGGGATCTGATTTTTCTATTTTCATGATAACTCTCTCTTTTTTAATTCATTTTTTATTTTGATTCTTGCTTGATATAGACGATTTTTAATAGCTGTTTCTGTTGTGCCTACAATAGCTGCTATTTCTTTGACAGAGTATCTTTCGTAATAGTAGAGATCAACGGCTTCTTGAAGATCTTTGCTAAGAGCTCCAATAGCGTTTTCTAAGAAATTTTTATCAATAATAACATCTTCTGTTTGAATAGGCGAGGCAATAGTTTCTATGCCATTTTCTTCTATATTATCTCCCAATACCACAAAATGTCTTCTTTCACGATTTGTTTTTTTAGAAACTTTAAAAGCAAAATTTAATACGATTCTATAAATATAAGTAGAAAATTTAGCATTTCCTTTAAATCCTTTTAGACCTTTAAAGATGATTAAAAAAGCTTCATTAACAATACTGTCCAATTCGGCAGGGTTGGGTTTAACAATACGTCTAATAATCGATGCGACCATTTTGTAGTAGGTATCGTATATATGTTCAAAAGCATTCACATTTCCCTTTAAGATATCTTGAATAATGCTTTGAATTTCTATTTCATTCAGTTCTTTTTTTTCAACAGTAATCATAGGACCCTCTATCAATAATAATAATAATAATAAAATTTATCAAGGAATGTATTTAATATTTTGTTAAACAGACTAATTTTAACTATATTATATATATAACACATATTAGACAATAAAGATACAAAAAGAGGTTAAAATGAAAAAAATATTATTATTTATTTTTATTTTTAGTGCAATCGATAACTATGCACAAAAAAATACAAATGATACGATAGTCGGTGATATAGAGCTGGGGCTTACTTCTTATATTGTGGACTTTGTTTATCCCGCCTTTGATGTGGATTTAATCGTTCCTTTTTATGAGAATGGGATTAATTCTCTAGCATTCAAAACATCGCTGTTTACTTATGTAAGGGGTAATGCTGTTTATAGTCCTACCTTTGTGATGTTTGGTTCTATCTTTGAATTGCAATATCGCTTAGTTACTAAAAAGGGTTTTGTCTTTACTGTGGAAACGGGTTTAGGAATAGTAGGAGAGTTTTTTACAGAAGAAATTTACTCTGAAGAAAAAGGCTTTCACAATAGCTCTGGTGTTCCTTACGGAATGTTTTCATTAGGTTCGAGAATGGGCTATGATTTTTCTAAAAAATATAAAGTACCTTTGCAATTAACTTTTGTTTTTTCTTACAGAATGCAATTTCCTTTTAATTTGGAATTTAACAATCTGTTCTTAGGTGGGATTAATTTAGCTTATCGATTTGATACAGCAAGAGGAGTTAAAAAATGAAAAAATTAATAATATTATCATTGGTGTTGTTGCTAAATTTTTGTTCTACTACTCCAGAATCAAAAGATAGAGAAGTTTATTATGTGCAAATAGGCGATGCTTATTTGCCAGTATATACCCTAGGCACAACACCAAATCCAGAAAAAGTGATTTTATTTGTTCATGGTGGGCCGGGATTGTCCTCCATATTTTACTCTCATATACCCTTTTTTCAAAAATTAGCTAAAGAATATAAAATGTTTTTTTGGGATCAAAGAGGAGCTGGCGGTTCTCGAGGTCATAGCGATAAAAGTTCTATGACTATTAAACAATTTGTGAAAGATATGGATGTTGTTTATGATTCAATAAAAGCAAAACTACCTAATGCAAAGATCTATGTGATGGGGCATAGTTATGGTGGTATGGTAGGTGGTGCTTATGTAACACAATACAATGATAAGGTAGAGGCTTCTCTATTTATAGAACCAGCTTTTAATGTAGGGCAAATCAATCAAATTGCCTCTGAATTGATGTTAAATAATATTACAGAATATTTAAAAAAGCCTCTTGATAAAAAAGAGGAAAAATATTGGATAGAAGCAAAAATTTTTTATGAAGATCATAAAAAGATAAATGCTCATGTTTATCTAACCCACACTAGGTATGTATCTGCTTGGGATAAAGTTCATGGACGCACGGAAATGGGTGAATTTATGAAAAGTTATCTAGGGGAGCTCATGGTAGATAATATTCTAGAAGATTTATCTGTGTTCATTCAATTACAGCAAGTGTTAGTACAATTAGAAGATAATGGCGAAGATGATAGAAATCTAAGTACAGATCCTGTTTTTGGACTTACAAAAATCACAAGACCTATGTTCTTGGTAACATCAGGGCAAGACTATATGGTACCCCCTGAAACATCAATGGATGGCTATGAACATTTGAATGGAGGAGTGCGAAATCCTAAATCAGAACATGTTTTTTATCCAGAGGCATCTCACAATCCTTTTATCCAACCAGTAAAAGATGATTTGTTTGACAAAGTGACAAATTTTATGCATAATAATTAATAGATAAGGAGTATTCTTGAAATATTTTTTAGATTTTGATTTACCTGAGCAACTTATTGCCACAAGTCCATCATTGACAAGAGATGGGGACAAAATGATGATCTTTCAAGAAGGTCAGCTCACGCATGAGCAATTTATTAATATAAATAACTACCTAAAAGACGATGATATTATTGTTTTTAATAATAGCAAAGTTTTTAAAGCTCGTTTAACAATTTCTGCCTTAAAAAATGATTTTCAGTCTGAATTGTTGCTTATTAATCAAGAAAATGCTACTATTTGGACAGCGATGATTAAAAAAGCAAAACGCTTTAAAATAGGCGATTCTTTTTGTTTATCCAATGGAATAAAAGCTAAAGTCATAGAAGTGTTAGAAGATGGCTTGAGAAGAATAGAGTTTGAAAATAATTTTTCTCCTATTGATGCTGACATAATTGGGCAGATTCCTCTTCCTCCTTACATTATAGAGGAAAGAAAAAAAAGAGGTGAAGTTTTATATTCTTCTACCGATGAAGAAAGATATCAAACTTTATTTGCCAAATATTACGGTTCTGTGGCAGCACCTACAGCTTCTTTAAGATTTTCTAAAGAGATGATAGACAAGCTGACCACAAGAGGAATTAGCCTCAAAGAAATCACTTTACATGTAGGGCCAGGAACTTTCAAACCAATGACTGGTGATCCTGATGATTATCAAATTCATAAAGAATTTGTTACTGTAGATGCTGATCTTATAAATTTTCTCAAACAAGCAAAAAAACAAGGTCGTCGTATTATTGCAGCTGGTACTACAGTTTGTCGAGCTTTGGAATCAGCCGATGATAATGGATTTAATGGGTGGACAGATATTTTTATAAAACCTGGTTATCAGTTCAAGTTTGTTGACGGACTAATTACGAATTTTCATCTTCCTCAATCAACTTTATTATTATTAGTTCAGGCATTTATAGGTATTGATAATACTAAAAAAATATATAATGAAGCATTGGTAGAAAAATATCGATTTTTTAGTTATGGAGATGGAATGTTATTATTTAAAAATACAATTAAGGAGGGCTAGATGTCTTGTTGCATAGTTATGTGTTGTTGCCAAATTGGCGCTTGTTCCCCGAATTGCCACGCGGGCTAAGAAGCCATATATTTCCAAAAAAAATAAAAATTTAAGGCGAAATATATGGCGAATTGTAAAAAAGGGTGTTGTCACGCAGAACTGAAAAAAGATGATCACGGACACGACCACCAACACGGACACGATCATGGGCATAGTCATGACCACGATCAAAATTTAAGTGCTCAAGAAATCATACAAGAAATAACACCAGCGGTACTATCTTTTGTAGTACTTTTTGCTGGAATTATTATTGATTTTCTTGGGATTCCATTCTTTCAAGGGTCTATTGACTTATTGAACTGGTCTATTCCAATTCAAATAATTTGGTATGGGATTCCTTTTATATTAGTAGGTTGTCCTGTAATCAAAGAAGCACTATTATTAATGGTAAAAGAAAAAGATTTCTTTAACGAATTATCTTTGATGTCTTTTGCTACGATAGGAGCTTTTGCTATTGGCGAATATGCGGAAGGCTTAGGCGTAATGGTATTTTATGCTATTGGCGAAGTGGTTCAAGGTTTAGCCGTATCAAAATCTAAAAAAAATATTAAGTCTTTACTCGATGTTAGACCTGATATAGCTCATGTATTGAGAGATGATAAAATTATTGGTGTTGACCCTAAAGACGTATTGATTGACGAAATCATAGAAATTCGAACAGGTGAAAAAGTGCCTCTCGATGGCATATTACTCACCGATAAAGCTTTTTTTAATACCGCTGCATTAACAGGGGAATCTGTCCCTAGAGGTATTAAACAATCAGAAGAAGTACTCGCAGGAATGCTCTCTTCAGAAAAAACAGTACGTGTTCAAGTAACTAAAACTTACTCTGATTCTACTCTTGCTAGAATCTTAAAAATGGTTCAAGATGCCACAGAAAACAAATCTCCTACAGAACAATTTATTAGAAAATTCGCTAGGGTGTATACCCCTATAGTTTTTGCTTTAGCACTATCTGTTACGGTAGTACCTATATTTGTATTGGGTAGTGAATATGTATTTGTAGAGTGGTTTTATAAATCATTGATCTTTTTAGTGTTGTCTTGTCCTTGTGCTTTGGTTATTAGTGTTCCTTTGGGATATTTTGGTGGTATTGGGCTTGGCTCACATCATGGTATTTTGTTCAAAGGTGGCAATCACCTTGAAGCAATGACAAATCTAAAAACATTAGTAACAGACAAAACAGGAACAATCACCAAAGGTGTTTTTACTGTACAAAAGATTGTTTCTGAGAATGAAAATCAATTACTTCAGTATTTGATCGCTATAGAAAAGCATAGTACTCACCCTATTGCAAAAGCAATCGTTGAGTATATTACTCCTAAAAACTTAGAAGCTATTGCTTTGAATAATGTGACTGATATTGCCGGTAAAGGAATCAAAGCTGATTTTAACGGTCAAATTCTTATGGCTGGTAACAACAAAATGATGCTAGATCATAATATTACTGTTGCTCCAGAGTTGCTGACTTATGCTAATACAGTAGTTTTTGTTGCTTTAGATCAAAAATTCTTAGGTGCTGTTGTGGTTGCCGATGAGATCAAAGAAGATGCTGCCTTAGCAGTACAACAATTACATCAATTAGGTGTGAATATTGTGATGCTTTCTGGGGACAACAAAGATATTGTTGCAGAAGTAGCTAAAGAATTATCTATAGACGAAGCTCATGGAGAATTGCTCCCTGACGGTAAAGTAAGTTTCTTTGAACAGCTAAAATTAAAAAAAGCTCCAAAAGATATTATTGCATTTGTTGGAGATGGAATCAATGATGCACCTGTCTTGGCATTAAGTGATGTGGGTATAGCGATGGGTGGTTTGGGCAGTGATCTTGCTATAGAAACAGCAGATATCATTATACAAAATGATGAACCTTCTAAAATCCCTCTTGCTATTCGTATTGCAAAAGCAACTAGAGCTATTGTGTTACAGAATATTACCCTAGCAATGGGTGTAAAAGTATTAGTGTTGATTTTAGGTGTTAATGGACTAGCCACCATGTGGGAAGCTATTTTTGCTGATGTAGGGGTTTCCTTATTAGCGACTTTAAATTCTTCACGTTTGTTATACAAAAAATTTAATTAATAGATCTTAATAATAAAAACCACCTCTATTACAGGGGTGGTTTTTTATTGGTTTATTCGTTTTCATCGGCTTCAAGAAGACTGTCATCGGTATTAATAAGAGAGAGTAATTCTTCTGAAGAGAAAGCCCCAAAATCACTATTTTCTTGCATAATATTATCAAAGAGAAAATCTTTTTTTCGTTGAAGATTGAATATTTTTTCTTCTATTGTTCCTTTTGTCATCAAACGATAAATATTCACTGTTTTATCTTGTCCAATTCTATGCGCTCTATCAATAGCTTGATTTTCTACAGCTGGGTTCCACCAAGGATCAAATAAAATTACCGTATCAGCTCCTGTGAGATTAAGACCAACACCTCCAGCTCTCAAGGAGATCAAAAATACAGGTACGACCCCATTATTAAAATCATCAGTAAGCTGAATACGATTAGCCGTTTTTCCATCTATATAAAGATGATCAACATTACGCTTTATTAGTTCTTTTTTAACAAGTTTTAACATAGAAACGAACTGACTAAAGATCAAAATACGATGATTTGATTCTAAAGCTTCGTCTAATAATTCTAATAAAGCTGTCATTTTTGAAGAATATATTTCAGGATCTGCGTCTTCTAGCTCAGGATATATGAGAGCAGGGTGTAAAGATATTTGGCGTAACTTGGTAAGAGCAGATAAAAAATCAATATGACTACTGAGATGTTTATTTTCTATTCCTGTTTGAAATTGATCTCTCACTTTGGATAGAGTATTGAGGTATAATGATTTCTGTTTAGTTGTTAATTCTGTCAAAATTGTTTGTTCTATTTTAGGAGGTAATTCTTTGTATACTTTGTCTTTGGTTCTTCTGATAATAAAAGGGCTACAGATTTGGTATAATTTGTTTAGCGTGCTTTTTCTGCGTTGGGGATCAAATCCAGTGAGATGATCTTCAAAATTGTGTTGAAATTCTTTATGTGTTCCTAAGAATCCAGGCATAATAAAATCAAAAATAGACCAAAGCTCAGAAATATTATTTTCTAAGGGAGTACCACTCACGGCTATTTTGGTACGAGCATTGATTTTTTTGACACTTTTAGAACGTTTGGATTTGTTGTTTTTAATATGTTGAGCTTCATCAATAATACAAAAATCAAAGACAATATCTTGATAATGATCCATATCAAATCCTAGCATATGATAGGAAGTGATGATAATATCATAATTATCTATATCTTTTAATTTTTCATCTCTGTGTTGTTTACTACCATTAACGAGTAAGACTTTAAAACGATCGGGGTAAAATTTGTTGATTTCTGCTATCCAGTTTAGAAGAAGAGCAGTAGGGGTGACAATAATTTTTTTACCTGTACTCAACTCAAGATCAAGAAGAGCTAGGATTTGCAAGGTTTTACCTAAGCCCATTTCATCTGCTAAAATCATTCCAAAGCCAAATTTGTGTAGGAGAGAAAGACGCTCTACGCCTAATTTTTGATAATCTCTGAGGACGGAGTGTGTAGGTAGAGGCACTTGAGGAAGAGTCCCTTGAGTGACAAAATCTTTTAATTCTTGCCATTCTTCAGGAATATTAGCATCAGGGTAGAGAAATAAAATCCAAGGCAAAAACGATGCTTGAATATTGAGATCAGCGTGATTTTTGTTTTTTCGTAGTTCTAATAATTTTTTGATAGGATCCATATCTTCTTCAGGAATAGAAATTAGCTTATCGTCAATTTCTATAAATCCGTCAGTGATAATTTTTTCGAGATCGGCAAGTGATAATTTTATGCTATTGTGATTGTATTCAAAAGTTACAGCGAGCCAATCTATATGAGCAAATAAAGGTGTTCTAACTGTATTTGTGATTTTGATATTCGGTTTTTCTTGAGCAAGAACAAATTGTAATTTGTTTTTTTTGCCGACTTGGTAGATTTCTGCATTTTGGGATATTTTTGGGAGAAAGCCTTCAAAAAAGTTAGCTCTATCATTGGTGATAATTTTATTGTCTTCAATTTCGCCAAGCACACTATAAAAATTTTGAAAACTAGTTTCAATGATTTTTTCTATATCTTTACGGATAGGATGTTTTTTTTTTATTAATAGGGTAGAATTATGATCTCCATTAATTGCAAAATCAATATGAGAATTTAAGAATTTTTTAGCACTTTCTAAGTTTAAGGGAAAACGTTGTTTTTTTTCTTCTACTAATACTTCAAGGAACAGAGATAATTCGTATTTATTATTTTTTCTATTATAATAAAATTCAAAAATAGGAAGAATATTATTAGAGTCAATAATTTTAGGAATATTAATATGTTTGATAAGAGGGGATGTGGTTTGTTGTAATTCTTCTATTAAAAAATTACTTTCGGAAACATTAATAGCACAAGATCCATGAGTAAACAAATCGTCCGTTGTTGTGGAACGAAATAACAAATGCAAAGGACTAATGCGATCTTTGTAGATGATATAAGGAATAATACTAGGGACTAAAAAACTTTCTTCTTTATGTGCTAAAGAAATAATAGAATTAGCAATATCAAGAGATATTTTTGGAGAAAAAGCTTTAGTAGAAGAGGTCAATTCAGCACTAGCAGAATCATCGATTTTGATAGTACAAGAAACATGACTGATAAAATAAATGAGTTCTTGGGGAAAAGGAGCTGTAAATAAAATTGAATTGTTTTTTTTAGGATCTTTTTTTAGAGTATTCCAATAGCTAAGAAAAGCTATATCTGTAGCAGTGATCTCTGGATGTGCAGCATAAATATGACTCAATGGTTTTTGAGAAGATAATAAATCTGATAAATTATCTTGACTATCTAGGGAGAGGCGAAGAAAGGCTATTCTTTTATTGTTGGTTTGAGCGTGAATGTTTAATGTAAATAAAGATAGCATTCAATCCTCCTTATGATAAGTTATATTATACTATAACTTATATAATATTGCAAGTAGATCAAAAAGATCTCTAATTTTGACTTTACTAGATCTTGACTTTATAGCGATATACACTATAATATATTATAAATATATAGGAGTTTTTTATGAATTATAAAATCGATCAAGAAAAAATAGTCAATCTTTTTATGGATATGGCACGTATTTCAACACCTAGTTTTTATGAAAAACCAGTAATGGATTTTATAGAAACTTATTTAAAAGGAAAAAAAGTAGCGCTCAAGCGTATCCCTTACACTCATACTAATGGACTTAGCTCTGAAAATATTATTATTTCTATGCCAGCAACAGATAAATCTAAAAAGGGAATCTTTTTTGATGCTCATGCTGATACCGTAAATCCTTGTGAGAATGTTGTTCCTGTTATTGATGGAGATATTATTCGTTCTTCAAAAAACAGTATTTTAGGTGCTGATGATAAATGTGGTATTGCAAGTATGCTCATTGCTATTGATACTATTTTAGAAAATAATATCCCTCATGGAGAATTATTATTTATTGTTTCTTCAGCAGAAGAAGTGGGATTGGTTGGAGCTCAATATATTCCTCAAGATATTTTTCAAGGAATGGATTATGGGGTGATCTTAGATTCTGGTGGACCAGTTGGAAAAATAAATCTTAAAGCTCCTTTTCATTATACTTATACAATCACTGTTACTGGTAAGGCTGCTCATGCTGCGGTTGCCCCAGAAACAGGAATCAACGCTATTAAAATTGCTGCAGAAGTAATTTGTGATCTTCCAACAGGACGTATTGCAGAAGATACCGTATGTAATGTAGGCACTATTACTGGTGGATCAGGTCGTAATGTAGTACCTGAAACCGCAATTATTGTTGGAGAATTTCGTTCTTTGGTAGATGCTAAATGTGCCCCTATACAAGCACAAGTATTACAAGCTGTAGCTAATCATAAAGATAAAGCAGTAGATATTACTTGTGATATTCATAAAGGTTATGGCGGTTATGATTTTGATAAATCTGCAGAAATTATTAAATTTGTTGCTCAAGGAATATCTAATATTGGTATTACCCCAGAATTTGAAGAATCATGTGGCGGTACTAATGCGAATGTTTATTCTACCAAAGGTGTTTGTTCTACGGTAATTAGTGTCGGTATGGAAAGTATTCATAGTGTTGATGAATATATTAGAATTCAAGATCTTATTGATACTACTAAATTACTTATTAACTTAGTAGAAACAGCATAGTCATCAATTATAAAATAAAAAAAATAAACCCACCTCATTAAGGTGGGTTTATTTTTTTTATTTTATAAGTCTTTATCATCCATAGATTTGTCATCAGAATATAAAGCAGATTCATCGCCATTTGTTAAATTGTCAATAATTTCTTCTTCTTCCTCTTCAGAAAATTCTTCTATCACTACGGTCTGGGAAATGCTATCATGAAATCGTTGTTTGAGGATAGGGTTGGTAACGATTAAGGCAGGTATTCCCCCCCCCATCTCTATTAATTTTAGAGCAGTAACACGGAAAAAAATAGAGAATATTGAAGGTCTTTCGTTAAAGATAGTGGTAACTTTTATTTTTAATAATTTTGCGCCTATGGTTTGTCCTGTACTCCACCAAAAAATCCCATAATAAAGAATAGAGAGTATTTGATTTAAGAGAAGGTAAGTATTAAAATATCTATTAAAAATAATTTGTGTAACATAGGTAACATTTTGTTCAAAAATAGGTAGGGAAGAGATTCGAGAAAGTACCTCTCCAGAAAAAAGATCTTCCTTTATTCCTAATTGTAATCCGCCGTATTTTGTGGCACTGTCTGCAATCATGGTTAACTCAGACCAATATGTTCCCATAAGAAAAGCAAATAATATAATATGTAATAGGGTGCTATCAATAGTATAGGACAGTAAACGCTTCCACCATGGGGCTACTTTTAAGGCGTGTATTTTTTTGGTTTCTATTTTAAACAAGAGTTTTTCCTTTTATATAAATATTGAATTTTCATTCTCTATTTCAATTATACTTAATTTACTACATAAAATCAATTAAATAAGAAGAATGGTATTTGATATATTTTTAGTTATCTCTTATAATATAATATTAGAGAAAGTATATTATATAAAGTGGGTTTAGTAAGTGGTAATAGAAATTTTTAGTGTTATTGGTGTTTTAACTTGTGTCGGATTATTTGTCTATTATAGGTATTCAGACACTAGAAATGTGAGCATGCAGTCTTTAAAAGATTATTTGAAACAATCTGAAAAACATATAGAAACAATGCTAAGAAAAAAAGAAAAAGAATTCAATGATAAAATGATTGTCTCAGAAATTATTATTGAGAGAATGCATAGGCTCACTTCTACCTTACAAGAAAAATTAGATACTTTTGACCAAGATATTATTCAAGGTCAAGATCTTTATGATGCCCTAAAACAAGAGCTAGCTATGGTTGGAGAAGATCTGTTTGAATACAAAAAAATTCGTTCAGAATTTAAAGATATAGAAGATAGAGTAGAAGGCATCTTAAATATCAAAAAACAAGCTGAAGATGGTACGGCAGATATAAAGGATCTCAAAGATAAAATAAATAATTTTGCTAGAGAATATCAAACGCTTACAGATGGTATAAAAATACAAAGCAAACAAGAGTTAGAAAAGTTTTTTTATACGATGCAAAATGATTTGTCTGACTATTTGATAAAAACTAGACAACAACTAGAAGATAAAGACACAGAAATGACAGAACAAATCCAAGAACTGGGGACAGCTTCAGGATCTATGGCTAGTAATATCCGTGAATTCAAAGATTATGCACAAAGTAGTATAGAACAATTAAAACAAGAAAGCGAAAAAGATTTAGAAATAGTAAAGAATATTACAGAATCAAATATTACAGATATTTATGATATGTGGGATAGAGTAAAAGAACAAACCAAACAAGAAACAGAAAATGTTTTAAGCTCTCTTAATAATCAAAAAGAATTTTTTGAAAATGCAGAATTCAATCTTCGTAATGAAATAGACCATTTTAACACCCATTTGTCTACCTTATCTACAGAAATTCAAACTAGTTTAGAATTAAATGTCCAAGAAAAATCACATGAGTTAGACATGAAAATTACTGATGTTTATACAAATATTGATAATCATGGGGTAGAAGTTAAAACACAATTAGAAGAAGACTTAACTTCTCAAACGGTATCCGTAAAAGCAGAGCTTGAGCGATTGTACTCTGCTTTTGTGGAACAAGAGCAAACGATAGAAGAAAAAATCCGTACTTTAGGTAATCGTGTGAACGAAAATCTAGGATTGGCTGAAAAAAATTACAACGAAAATCTAAATGAATTGAATACTACTATTGTAGACACTAAAAAATATGCAGAAGATACCCTTCAAACGGTGACTGGAAAAATCGAAGAAAACATCAAATTAATAGAAGCTAGTTTTAGAGAAAAAGCTGATATAAATATGTTAAAAATTGAAGATAGCTTTAAAGAATCTAATCACGAGCGTATGGAACAAAGTATTAACGAAATTACCAATTCTTTAGAAGTTGAATTTAAAAGAAGTTACCAAGAAAAAGTCGAAGAACTATTTACTAAAGCTGCAGAATTAGAAGAAGTAATGAAAAATAAATTTTTATATGTAAAAGAATTAGATTCTAAATTTGCAGAAGTCAACGAAATGTTCAGTAGTGAAAAAGAAAAAATCATGCTTATGTGTACAGAATTAGACAAAGATAGAGAAAATAGCACAGAGAAAATTTTACAGCAAGTGAATGAATACATGCGTGAATTACAAGAAGAATTAAATATTTCCGTAAAAGAATTTTTTGATCAAGGTACACAAGGCTTTGCTAATGAACAAGAGTTGTGGAAAAATAGATTTGACGAAGTGATGACAGAAAGTAGAGATGAATTCCAAAGAATGAAAAATGATATCGATGGTATCAATCGCTTTATTTCAAATATCGAAGATACTTCTCTCGCTGGATTAAAAAGAGAAGCTGAGAGAATTGCCCAAGAAGCAGAATACAGAATTGATGATCTTAAAAAATATGTTAGTGATTTAGTGAGAGGTGGGAAAGAAGATTTCCTTATACAAACAGATCAAGCGAAACAAGAACTTAAAGATCTGAAACAAGACCTTTGGAATCAAGAAAAAGAATTTCAGCAATTAGCTCAAAAAGATCTAGATCGTTTAGACAACAAGATAAAAGATGTAGATAAATTATACCAAAATTTTGTGAAAAAATCAGA
>CAMRBT010000026.1 GCA_947040475.1 uncultured Brevinema sp. | reverse complement strand
AGAGATTTTACAATTTCTGCCGTGCCATCAGGAGAGCTATCATCCACAACCAGCACATCAAGATCGTAATTATCAATGATTTTAGGAATAATCCGTTCTATATTACCTTTTTCGTTATAGGTGGGCATCACTACTAAGCCTTTCATATTTTGCTCCATTAATTGTATTTGTATAAAATCTTATTTATTATTATACAAAAAATATACATTAATCTCAACTATATAATATCTAGATATAGTTGAAATTAATAAAATTTCAAGTTATACTAATAAACACACAAACATAATCTAAGGAAAACTTTATGAAAAAATCTCTTTCTCTATTATTATTTATGGGAATAGTCACTACTAGCTTTGGAACAGAAACTAAATTTATTACAGATAATACCTTTAGTGATATATGGTTATGGCAATTGTCCAATACCACCGTCACTCAAGAAAAAGGGATTTCTTTATCACAAAACACTACTAAAAATTTTCAAACACCTCATCTCTTATGGACAGGGGATTATATTAATAATTCTTTTTATCTTGGTACGGCAGAAGCTTCTAAAATATTAAAACTAGATGCAAACTTTCAAGAAACAGAAATTTTTTCTTCTACTAATCACTCTATTGTTAGCTCTATTGTTGCAGAAAATGACGGCATTCTTTTTTCTGCCTCTCCAGAAAGCACCCTTTACCATCTTAATAAAGATCATAGTATTGTTTCTAATACTAGTTTATCTAATAGTTATATTTGGGATATTGTCCCAAATCCTAAAGGGGGTTATTATATTTTGACAGGGCTTGATGCTGAAGTCTATGAATATAATAATTACATTCTAAGCGATGCTATTCCTATCGATGCTGAAGAACATCTCCTACAAGGAATATATGTTAATGATACCTTATGGGTACTCGGAGAACAAGCTCTCTACAAAAAACAAGATGATCGTTTTATTGCTGTGGCTCTTTTGGAGGGTACTGCTTCTGCGTTTACCTATACGAATAACACTTTTTATATTGTTCATAGTATTACTAAAGAAGAAGATCCTACTACTGGACAATCAGAACAAATTTTCAGTAAACTAACTAGTGTTTCTTTATCTGGTGCTGTGGAGACTTTATATGAATTAGATGGTTTTTATTTTACTTCTGTTAGTATTTTTAATAAAAGTGTTATTATTGGTGCTGATCAATTTGGATTGTATGCTGTGTATGATCTTGTAACAGAAAAAACCCACTATTCAGGATTGGGAGAAGGAAAAATTTTAGAATTACTCAATATTAATAATTCTCTCATGTTATTAACTAGTGATTCTTCTGCTTTATGGACTATGGACGATACTATTTCTCCTACAGGTTCTTTTACTTCAGAAGTTTATGATGCTGGTCACATAGCATTATGGGGCAATTTTTCTACTAAAGTTTCTACCCCACCAAAAACAAGTGTTCAGTTTTTTGTGCAAAGTGGTGTAACTAAAAATCCAAATTATTGGGAAGACTGGAAAGAGATCTCTCCAAATCAAAAAATCACAACACCAGCAGCTCGTTATATTCGTTATAAAGCTACTCTTAACTCTGATGGAGATGCTTTTCCTTATGTAGAAGAAGTCTCCTTTCCTTATACTCAAATAAATATAAAACCTTCTATTAATGTTGTTAATATAGAGCCAAACAAGCAAAAATTGGTGTTAAATTGGATAGCTAGTGATCCTAATAAAGATACCCTAGAATATGATATTTATCTTGCTGAAGACGGATTGCCTAAAATCAAAATAAATAACAAAAAACTACCTGGAACTAATTTTACCTTTAATAAAGATTCTTATCCAGCTGGGTATAAAAAATTCACTATCGTTGCCAGTGATAGACCTTCTAATAGTGATGCAACAGCCCTTACTAGTGACTATACTTCTATTCCTATTATGTTTGACAGTGAGGTGCCTATTATTAGTGATCTAATTATTAAAAAATCTGCTAATTCTGTATCTGTTACATTTTCTGTAAGTGATACCTATAGTATTATCAAAAATGTTAGCTATATTATTAATGGAACTAGAACGGTAAAATTAATGCCTGTTGACGGAATATTTGATTCTAAAAAAGAAGATTTCACTTTTGAAATCCCTCTAAAAAAAGCACTGTTCTTACAAATTAATGCTAGTGATAATTCTTCTAATGATAGTGGTAAAGGCGTGACTCTTCTTCCTAACTAATTATAAAATTTATAAGCATAAGAGACAACTATGGAAAATATTATTTTACTTGGAGCTACTGGGTCTGTGGGATCTTCTGTTCTTGATATCATACGTACTTACCCTAAAAGATTCTCACTCTATGGATTTACTTCTTGGTCTAACATTGATAAAACCGTAGCTTTAATTAAAGAATTTTCTCCAAAATATGTTGTGTTAAAAGAAAAGCATGATAGCTTACCTCTTTTATTTCCTAAAGTAGAATTTATGTATGGAGAAGAAGGGTTAAAATATATTTGTCAGATTTCTGATGCTCCCACCGTCGTATCTGCATTATTAGGAATGAATGGATTTATTCCTGCTTTAGAAACACTAAATCATGGTAAAAAATTAATTATCGCCAATAAAGAAGCTTTAGTTTCTGGTGGTAAATTTTTACAAGAATCTGCTAAAAAATATGGGGGATCTATTATCCCTCTTGATAGTGAACATCTCGCATTATTTGACCTCATAAGAGGTAAACAAAAACAAGAAATCAAAGAATTAGTCCTTACGGCATCTGGTGGACCTTTTTTATATAGAGATATTGATGCACGCATCACCAAAAAAGAAGTGTTAAAGCACCCTACTTGGAATATGGGAGCCAGTATTACTGTAGGCAGTGCTCTTATGATAAATAAGGGACTTGAAGTAATCGAGGCAATGAGATTATTTGATCTACCAGAAAATCAAATAAAAGTATTAGTACACCCTCAATCACTTGTCCATGGAGCGATTAGCACCATAGGTGGGCATTGGCATTTACTTGCCTCTCCAGCAGATATGCGTTATCCAGCCTTACACGCTCTTTTTTATCCTGAAACGCCTTTTGAAGCTCCTTTTGGAGAATATGATCCTACTTTAAAATCATTAGAATTTTTTGAACCTGATTACAACAAATTCCCTCTCTTGGCATTATCAAGACAAGTAGCCCGAGAAGATGGATTGCTACCAACTGTACTTTGTGCTGTTATGGAAGTAGTCATAGAGCAATTTCTTCAAGATAATATTGCCTTTCATAAAATCCCTGATATTTTTCAAGAAATCATCCAAGAATATCCAAACATCACCAACCCAGAAATAGAAGAGATTTTAATCGCTGATAAAAAAGCCAAAATTCTCACTTTAGAAAGAATCACCTATAAAGGAAATGACCTAAGATAAATTATCTTAGGTCATTATTATTTTTAGTATGATAGTGTTGATATAAAAAATAAAGATTGTGCAATAGCGCCGATATCGTCATAGGCCCTACCCCTTTAGGGACAGGAGTAATGGCGAATGTCAGATCTTTTACATTCTCAAAATCCACATCACCGACTAACTTCGTACCTTGTTCTGTTTGAATTCTATTCATCCCCACATCAATAACAACAGCACCTTTTTTTACCATATCTTTGGTGATGAGATTAGCTTTGCCTACTGCCACGATTATCAAATCTGCTGTCAAACATAGTTCTTTTAAATTTTTAGTTTTTTTATGGGCAATAGTAATCGTTGCTTCTTTTTGTAATAAGAGCATTGCTGTTGGTTTACCAACAATATTACTCGCACCCACAACAACTACATTTTTGGATTCTAAGCTCCATTGATCTTTGATGGAATCTAAAAGCATCATTATCCCTGTTGAAGTTGCAGGAGCAAAATTAGAAATTCCTGTAGACAAATTACCCATATTAAAAGGATGAAAACAATCTACATCCTTTTTGGGATTTATAGACTCTAATACTTTATAGCTATCAAGATGTTTTGGCAAAGGTAATTGAACGAGAATACCATCTATAGCAGGATCATTGTTTAACAACTCTATCTGTTCTAATAATTCTTGTTCTGTTGTATCTTTTGATAAGAATATAGGAACAGGATTAATGCCAACACTTTGACAAGCTTTGATTTTGGCTTGCACATAAATATGCGAAGCTTTGTCGTCACCAACTAATATTGTCGCTAAAGAAAGTGTAGGATAATTACTTAAGATTTTTTTGAGTTCTTCATTTTTTTGTTGAGATAAAATGCTACCATTTAATAAGATAGGATGGTTCAATAAAAACTCCTGAAATAAATTGATTAATATAATAATGTTATAAGATGATTATCCGATATTTAATATAGCGAAAAATCACAAGAGGATATAAAAATGGCAACACCTGTTTCTAATACACCAGAGATACAAAAAGAACTTAGTAAAGAAGTAATATCTACAGAAACAAATAAGTTTGAGATAAAAGACCCCGACACACTAATCATCAAAGGAAAATTTAAATTCAAAAACGCTAGTATGTATGGTATTTTTGCTGTATTATTATCCAAAGGAAGTGGGGATAGTAATGATACTACTGTTGCAATAAATAATTATTGTATCTCTACTCATATTATCGCTTCTTACTTTAGTGACTTATTTTTTACTGATATTACAGAATCTTGGATCGCTTTGGAAGAAACATTTAATGCCCTAGAAATCAAAGGCGAATATGCTGTTTCCATTACTCAAAATTTTAAGAAAGGACTTGTTAAGGCTTTCTCTAACGAGACAGATAAAGTGTCTGCTATGTTAAAAGACTTTTCTGAAAAAAAGTTTGGTAATTTAGAAAAAGAAATGGAAAACATTCTAACTCAATCTTATAAAAATGTAGCTATTCAAATGGAAATACAATATGAAGAACTATCTAGTGCTGATATTTTGTCTATCAAAGGAAATCGTATTTTGGATGAATCCCCTCAAGCTAATAGTGATGTTTTAGAGACCCCATTTATTAGAATTCACCATCAAGATTTTTCTATTCCTGCCCATCCTGTATTAGCTCCTACTGGTGAAGGAATTCCTGCAAACCAACTTTCTAATGGTATTAGAATCCTCATGAAAGTAGATGGTAATACTGACTACGGTAAACAATGGATAAAAACTTTTAATCTTTCTAATGCAGAAAAAAGTACTATCAACTATCTTGTAGGAACAGTAGATCAAATAGGTCCTTCCATAAAAAACAGTATTGATGTCCTTGTAAAATATAGATCAGACCAATATACTAAATTCAATATAGAGTCAGGAATTAAATTAAAATTTTATAATCCCAACTTCCCTGAAGGTATTGTTGATCCCTTAGTTGATTTTAATGATAGATACCAAGCTAGCAAAGTAAAAAACTACTCTCAGCTTTTTAACGATCCTAGTTTAAGGTTGTTAGTTTCTCTCGGTGTCATTTTAACAGTACTTTCTTTTATGGCTTTATATTTTATTTAATAAGTTCTAAAACACAAGTACTAAAGAATAAACCCAAATTACAATAATTCCTGTATAAATAATATAAGTAAACACTTTTGATTCTTTAATCAAGCCAACAATACAGATTAGTAAACTAACAATAAAGATTAAAAATATGGTGTAAAGAGTATTTAATGGAATTTGCGTCCATAGATTAGAGGTAGAAAATAATGAAGCTAATACTAATACTAATAAATTAAAAATATTACTACCAGCGATATTCTCTACAGCCATACTAGTAAATCCACGTCTTACCATTTGATAGGTTGTAGCTAATTCTGGAATAGAAGTCGCTACTGCTAAGATTAAAGAACCTATAAAATGTTCCCCTAATGCTTTGCCATAGATAGGTACATTGACACGAGCCATTTGTTGACAAACAACCACTAAAGCCCAAGAAATTCCTATAATCCCCAAGGTAAAAAAAGTAAAAGCTACTATTGTTTTAGTAGTAGAAATATTTTCTTTTTCTTGTGTTGATTCTTCTAATTCTTGTGTGTCATCTTGCTTATTGAGATCATAAGCGTGTCTCATAATAAAACTATAAATAATAATGAATATAAAGATTACTAAATATTTATTTGGAATCATTTCAGAAACAGGATTTTGTATTATTACTATTCCTAAAAATCCTAACAAAATCAAACTACTCAAAAAGCTGAAGATAGAAGAATTCTCTATTTTCAGCTTTTTATCTTTAAAAATCAAAAAAACCGAGCTTAATAAAGCTACATTCACCAAGTTAGAACCAAACACCCCGCCAGCAGCAAGACCTATCAATCCTTTTTTTACAGAAATAAAAGTACTCACCATTTCGGGAATAGAAGTAATCATCGCTATCAATACAAATCCAATAAATGCTCCGGATAGCCCTGTAACTACAGATAATTGATCTGCATAAAATGTTAGTCTATCACCTATATAAAAAATCACTCCTGTAATTAATCCTATGATTAATAATAGCAATAAAAAATTGTTCCATATAAATTCCATAAGTACTCCTATATATTCATCTTTAATTTTTGAATCAATCTAGCTATAAAATACAAAATCACCGCCAAAGATACTATCAATGCACCTGGAGCTATATCTAAATAAAAAGATGAAATAATACCACCTATCATTACGAGCATAGAAAATAAAAAAGAAATTATAAATGTTATTGTCGTTGTTTTTTGCCATAATAATGCAAATGCTGCTGGCAACACTGTCATCGCTGCTACTAGTAGTACACCCACTAATTTTATTCCTAGAATGATACTAACGGATAATATTATATAAATTATGGTATCCCAAAAATCTACATTCACCCCAGAAACTTCTGCTGTATCTCTATCAAAAGTAATAAATAGTATTTTGCTTATATTGGGTAAAACAATTGCAAAAATCACTATAGTAGCTATTATCGTAAATAAAAACTCTCTAGCCGTCACCCCTATCAAATCACCAAATAAAAAACTTAGCAAATTAAAAGAACCCCCGTCTATTGATAATAAAATCATTCCAAATGCCATAGCTCCAGAAAAGAGCATGCTTATGCCCATGTCTGATACTTTACTATGAGAGCGTCCTGCAAAAACAGTGATAAAAGCACAAAAAATCATCGTCGTAAAAAATTGATCTATTTGTAAAAAATTAGCTAATCCCACCCCACCAAAAGCAGCGTGTTCTGTACCTATCGCCAAAAAGGTAAGCTTTCTTGTTACAATGATAAACGAAACCAAAGCAAATAACAAAGATAAAACAATAGATATCCCTATAGCATAATTAAAAAAAGAATATTGAAATAATGTGCTCACCTTAGCTCCTGTTTGTTGATGTATATTATTAGTATACATCAATACTCTAATAAACTCAAAATTATTTATAGATCTTCTAAAAAGGATACTATTGAGGCATTGAGATGATCTCTAGTTTTAGAGTAATTTAATAATTGATGTCTAAATCCATAAGGTTCTTCTTCAAAAGAAATATCGTATTTTTCTATTACTGTTTTTGTGGAAGAAACATGACTTGTAATAAATTCTAGATTTTTAAAATTCACCAAAGTATCTCCTTTACAATAAGCCAAAAACATGGGCATCTCAATTTTGTAAAGATTCTTTCTTAATGTTTTTAATCCTTCTTTAAAAGTATAGATAGTATAAGGATAATTTATTCCTTCGGCATCACAAAGCTTTTCTATTTTAGCTCTTTCTTGTTGATAGGGAATAGCTTCAAATAAACCTCTAGGCAAAACAAAAGAGAGCAATCCTGATAAATAAATAGCAATATTTTGCCATAATTTGAGGTGATCCCCATATAAATTTGCAGGACCAGCCACCACGATCAATCCATCAAAAGACTTTTCTGTTGCAATATTCATCGCCAGACTACCCCCTTGAGAGTGTCCACCCAAAACTATTTTTTTATAATCATTAGGCAAAGATTTGATTTTTTCACGCACTACAATAAGGCTTTCTTCCCAAGCCCAAGGTCCTATGACTCTAAGATCATCACGAGAAATAGCGGATGCTGGTAAAGTAGGAACATAAATATCCCAACCTTTATCTAATAATATTTGTGCTAAGTCCTCAAAAGTACTAGGAGTCGAAAACATCCCATGCAAGAAAATAATTAATTTGGTATTACCTTCTTTTTTGAACCACATATCTGTCGTACAAGAATATTTTTTGGACAAGACATCTAAGCGTACTTTTTGATGAAACACCTTTGTGTGATTTAGTAGTAAAAACAGGATGAAAATTATTCCTAATATATATATCATTATTAACTCCTTTGAATTGATATAAAAAAATTCTGCTTTTTGCTTGAAATTTGATTTATTTAATATTATGTTGTATGATAATTTGTATTTTATAAATATTTATTTATTATTAAAATTTTGTGAAGAAGTTGCACTCCAATTTCCGAACATAAATAATAGTCTATAAAATATAGGAGTATCTATGAGTGGGCAACTTTATGTAATTGGTACACCAATTGGAAACTTAGAAGATATTACTCTTAGAGCTATACGAACTCTCAAAGAAGTTCCTGTTATTGCTTGTGAAAATATTCCTCGTACTAAGATTTTATTAAATCATTTGGGAATACAAAACAAAAAATTGATTGAATGTTCTCCAGCTAACGAAAAAAACTCTGCCTTAGGTATCATGAAAATGTTACTACAAGATCAAGATGTTGCTTTAGTTAGTGATGCTGGGACACCTTGTGTTTCAGATCCTGGTGTAGTCGTTGTTAAAACAGTCGCCGAAAATGGATTGAGGGTCACCCCTATTCCTGGTGTTTCTGCTCTTACTACGATTTTATCAGCTGCTGGAATAGGCGGAGAAAATGTGGTTTTTACAGGATTTATCTCCAAAAAAGAAGGACAATTCATAAAAACATTACAACAATTTGCTCATAAAAATAATGTTATTGTAATATTTGTTTCCTGCCACCGGGTAAAAAAGTTTCTACAAATCCTAAAGGACTTGCAACTTTCTGCCGATACTATATTGGGGAAAGAGTTAACTAAAACTTATGAGAAGATCTATAGAGGATCTGTCGAAGAGATAGACGCTGCTCTCACCGAAGAAGCATGTAAAGGTGAATTTGTCGCTGTACTAAGAATCTATGAAGATTTTATTACACCAGAAAAAGATACTATTGTTTCTAAAAAAGAAAAAAGAAAAATAAAACAACAACTACAAATTGCTAACGAAAATAACTAAAGAAAGATAGTTATTAGTAATGAATTATTGTTATCAAAACGAAACAGGGATGAATGTACATTAGGAGGTTCACATGGAGATTCGCGGTATTGGGGGAATAAATCCTTTAGATAAAAGCCAATCTATTAAAGCAACACAGGCACCCTCTACTATAAAATCTACACCGAGCTCAGATTCTCTCAAAGTCTCTGATAATGCAAGATTTTTAGAAGACGAAGCTTTTATAAAAGAAGTATTAGCTAGGATCCCAGATATTGATCAAGAAAAAGTTGATCGTGTTAAAAATAAACTCCAAAATGGAGATTATAATAACAAGGAAAGCCTTGATGCTCTTACCGAAAAATTAGCTAAAGTTTTAGGTTTATAAAAAAATTAAACACCTATATAATTATATAGGTGTTTTTTTATGGTGTTTTTAAATAATAAAACACCATTTTTTATTATAGATCTTTGTTTAATAATAATTCATGCAAATCTTCTTCTTGGAAAGTGCTTAAAGCTTCATGGAACTGTACAGCTCTTCTCGAACCAAAAGTCCCTGCTTTTGCTTTAAATTTTACATTTCTTCCTATAAATACATCTACATCCGATTTAACATTCGTATCAAATCTTATCACATCACCCACTTTAAGCTTACTTACTTCAGAAAATGATAAAGTCGTTTCTGCTAATTGAGCAATAATAGTCAATCTAATATCACTAATTTGATCTTTAATAAAATTAATATGTTCTGTCGTAATATTAGTATTCACAGCAGAATACCAGTATTGAGCAGACAATTTACTAATGATAGGTTCTATCGTAATATAAGGAATACAAAAATTTAACATTCCTTCGACATCACCAATTTTCGTATCAAAGGTCGTAAGAATAACCATCGTATTTGGAGGCACAATACCCGCAAATTGAGGGTTAGTTTCTATGTTACCTAAACGAGGACGTAAGTCCGTCATGTTTGACCAAGCTTCTCTCAGGTTTCCTAAAAGACGCACCAAAATCCCTTCGATAACAGACATCTCAATATCTGTCAATTCTCTATTATTTTTTAGAGTTTCTCCTTTACCACCAAACAATCTATCAATGATAGAAAAGGTAATGGCAGGATCTATCTCTATAATAGCACTCCCTTTAAGGGGGTCCATATTAACGATACCTAAGGTAGTCGGAGAAGGTATAGATCTAGTGAATTCTTCGTAGGTGAGCTGATCAACAGAAACAACGTGTACTTGTACCAAGGAACGAAGCTGAGCTGCTAAAGATGTTGTTGTTAAACGGGCAAATGTTTCGTGAATCATTTGTAGCGTACGCACCTGATCTTTAGAAAACTTATCTGGTCTTCTAAAATCATATACTTTTAAACGCTTTTTATTTCTGCTCATTTTTGCGGATGCGATAGCATTTTCTTCATCTGTTGCGGTTACATTTGGACTAGAAACAGCCGTCAATAACGCATCAATCTCATCTTGTGACAATATTTCTGTCATCTTAATTCCTTAAGGTGTTCAAACCTAATTATTATTTGTTTTAAGATATTGTAAATTCTGTATAGTATACAGCGTCTATTTCACCATTAATAAATAAGCTATTAATCGTACGTCTGATTTCTTCTTTAAGTTGTTCTTTTTCTAGAAATTCATCCATTTGATTTTTTTCTTTTGAATTTAATAAGTTTAGAATCACGTCTCTAATTTGAATATGTCGTGCAACTAATTCCCCGTGGAGGAGTTTGTTTTCCATATTATATCCTAAAGACATCGCTACTCTTACAAAATGATTTGCATCTAAATCAGCTGTATTTATTTTAAACTCGCCAATATCATAATAAGATAAAGGTGCAGGTTTTGGTTGTAATTGAACTGCTATTGCATTTTCATTCCTGTCTTTTGAAGCGCCACCTTTAAAAACGACAAACATGATAATAACAGAAATAACTACTGAAATTAACACAGGTATTAAATATCCTAAGACAGTCATTAGAATTTTGGCTATGGGGCTAGCTTTCTTCCCCTCACCCTCTTCCCCGTCTTCGTCTAATAATTCTTCGTCTGCCATGTTTGCCTCCAATAGTATCTTAAAGTAAATAAGTTCTTATCCACACTTTTCATTTTAAAACATTTTTAATAAAAAAGCAATTTTTCACGCAATTTATATCTATATTATTGAATTATCATTAAAAAAAGCTTATAATAAACTAAAACATGAGGATATTTATAATGATTAAACAATACGAAAATGGTGCTTTTAGCCAAAATACTTGGTTATATATTAATACAGAATCCGAAGAGGCTATTATCGTTGATCCTGGTGATGATCTAGAAGGTTTATATGATCTCATTGGTACTTATAAAGTCACCCATATTTTTGTTACTCATGGGCATATAGATCATATTCAAGGATTAGAAGAGGTCAAAGAACAATTTCCTACAGCGATTATCGTAGCACATGAATTGTCTAACGAAACATTGCCAGATCCTTACAAAAATCTTTCTCACAAATGGGGCATAGATATTATTGCACCAAAACCAGATTGGACTTACAACACAGAGAATGCGACGATCTCTGCTGCTGGTCAAGAATGGACGCTCATCCACACTCCAGGTCATGCTGTTGATCATACTGTCTTTTTTGGACAAGATCTAACAATGTTCGGTGGCGATGTGATTTTTGAACGAGGCAGTATGGGACGTGTAGATCTCGATGGTTGTGATCCTATTGCAATGCGTGTCTCTATCGCTAAAGCCCTCTCTGCACCCCCTGAAACTACTGTATATCCGGGTCATGGTGGGACTTTCACTATTGGAGAGGCTAGACCTTATTTTCAACAATTGAAATTCTAAATATAAAAATTCTTTTATCTAAAAACATTTTATACAAAAAAGCTCTCTATTAAAAGGGGGCTTTTTTTAAGGGGCATTCGCTCTCTGCTATACTTATACGATTGATAAAGTTTTATTAATAGTGGTTGTATTAATATCAATGATATAGTACAATAATTAATATAATAGTAAGCAAAGGAGAATCAAGATGAATATTACCAACATTGTAATCAGTAATATTATGGTGACTAATTTTACTAACATTACCAATACTATTACTGTTACTAATGAATTAACAAACATTAGAATACCTACAGATTGGAATGTTCTAATAGTTACAATCTTTGGAGTTATAGTAGGAGGGATACTTTCTTGTTTTATATATAAAGTTTCTAATAACCAATATAAATTGTTGAAATTTCAACAAGTAGAAAGTGGAGATAAACAAAAAATACAAGATTTTCAAAAAGATGTGCATGCTGAATTTTATAAATTTGAGAATTATATAGGTGAGATAAGAAATAATATAACAAAATTGTGTTTATCACCAAATCAACTTGAAGTAAATACACTGATTTTCCAAATAACAAATGACGATCTAAAATTTTTTAATAGAACAGATCAAGAAGGTATTATTAGTTTTACTAGCTATGTTAAAATGTTTGAACACTCTATTTTTAATGAGAATAAAACTGTCTATAGCTACCTTGAAAAACTAGATAAGGAACTCTTTAATTTACGAATAAATGAAACATCATTTAAAACAACAGGTTGGAAAAATTGTAGTGAGAATATGTTAGTATTAAATAGAGTAGAGCAATATTTAAATGATTTTAGAGAGAGTTTTAGATTAATAAGATCTATAGCGATAAATAGTAGCATTATTCTTGGTTCACATAATAGCAAAAAAGATGATTTTAGTGATATTGAACGAGAGTATGCTAAACTCAAACAATTGACAGATAAATATAAAGTTATCGATAAATAATACCAAATAAAAAAAGTCCTCTATCATAGGGGGCTTTTTTATTTCTGATTTTCTTTAGCTATGCTCTTTTTCAGGGGGGAGCCTTGGATCTCCCCCCTTTAACCCCCGATCCAAACAAGGGGCTACTTGCCCCTTATTGATCCCCCGATGTAGATTTTAAGAAAAGCAATTTTCAAATCATCTCTCAATCACTATATACGATTGCTGGGGCTGGCTACCGACACAATCTCCTATATTGAGATGATTTTGTAGTCACGGCTCTTCGCCTCATAAAATTGGGTGGAGCAACACCACAAATATTATAAAAACATTCTTGACAAAATTTTATTTTCATGGTATCATATAATCGACCTATCCAAGATTGGA
>CAMRBT010000025.1 GCA_947040475.1 uncultured Brevinema sp. | reverse complement strand
TTTGCAGGATTGCTTTCTTTGAGGGATACAGAAGATGTGTTGAATTATATGAGAGATAAAATGTATGATGTTTGTCTCACAGAAAATATCCCAGATGGATTAGTTCCTATGACTATTTCTCATGAATTTATCAAGGATTTTTGGCAGTATATTGATGAGGAAAAAATAATACAATCTTCTTTAAAAAGTGTGATTGACTGGGAATATAAAGGAATAGATGTAGGAGTATATTTATCTCCTTCTTTATTAATTATGGAGAGAATAGATTTCCTTCCTATTAATAAAGGTGCTATAGAATATATTAGCGATTTGATGGACAATCCTGAGATTTCTATTAAAATGATAGATCAATTATTAACAGAAAAGACAAGATTATTACGCCACAATCCTCAATATATAGCTATAGAAATTTCTTCACTATCAGATGGATTCCATACAAAATCGTTTTCAAATCAAGAAATGAGCATAGATATTTTTAGAAAGATCATTACAGAAATTGACGAACTTTGTCCTGAGGCATTGATTTCTATAGGGGTGTGGGGTGATCCTTTTATGCACTCATCTTTCAAAGAATTATTCAGTCTATTAAAAACTATCTCCAATAAAATCCTTATAGAATGTAGATCTCTTTGTCTTAGTCAAGAATTTACCGATCTAGTGCTTTCTCGACCAAATACAGAATTGATTTTTGATGTGAGTTTTGTAGAAGAATCTCTTTTTCAACAATACAAAAAACCCCCTCATAGCCTAGAACAAGTTACACATTTTATTAAATCAATAGAAAATAAAAAACATGTGTGGGTACGATTGACAAGATCTTTAGAAACAGAAGAAGGCATTAAAGATTTTTTAATAGAATGGAAAGAGTTTCAAGTGTTAATCACCAAAGCTGATTCTTTTGGTCTTGATAATAAAGTTGTTGATCTAGCTCCTATAAAAAGACATCCTTGTTTTGCTTTAAGAAGAGAGCTAACGATTTTGAATGATGGAAGTATTTTATTATGTAGGCAATCTGATGAGATTATTGGGTCTCTATCTCAAGAATCTTTAATGAGTATTTGGAATAAAAATCAATTGGCTTTTGATAAGCACAGTAAACAAGAATATAATATTTGTAAAACATGTATGTCTTGTGATGATTGGTGGGTGTGGAATTAAAAAATAAAAAATAGGTGTTAATAAAATAATATTACTTCCGATAGATTACATAAGTAAAACTATAGAGGTATTACATGCTCGATTTCAACTATTTTCATATTCCCACCCGTATTATTCAAGGCTATGAAAGTTACACCAATTTAAGCGAACTACCAGAATTATTAAAAAAAAGAGTAATAATGGTTACCGATAAAAATCTTATGAATCTTGGTGCAACACAAAATCTCCGTCGTTTTATAGAGAACGTTTCTTATGGATTGATCTTTCATGAGATTTCTAGTGATCCTCATAATGGTATTCAAGATGAGTCTATTGTATTAGCACAAGAAAGCTTTGCTCAAACAATAATAGGTTTTGGGGATACCCATGTCTTGACTGTTGCTAGAGCGATGGTACAATTTGCAAGTACAGAAGCTAATCCAATATCTTATATAGAAATTCCGTCCATCCCTTGTTTTTATACAGGATTGTTAGAAACATACTATATCGCAAGCAATCATGAAACATTAAAAAAACCATACAAAGATCTTAACTCAAGAGCTGATTGGTTAGTATTAGATGCATCTTATACAGAATTTAGTAGAGTGGATACTATTTTAGAATCTTCTGTGCAGAGTTTAGCCTATGCTATTGATGCTTTGTTTTCTCGTAATATATCTATGCTTTCAGAATCTTATGCACTAAAAGCAATAGAATTAATCATGTCTGCTGGTAATAGACTTCCTAATGAACCAACTAATGTAAAAATCAAAAACGAATTAATGATGGGATCTTTATTGGCAAGTTTTGCCGTACAAAGCTCTAATTTGGGTATTTGTGCGGGATTAGCAATGTCCTTATCTAATTCCCTAGTTTGTACAGAAAGAGAAGGTGCTGGTGCTACTTTAATGAGCTCTTTGGAATATTCTTTGGTTTCTAATTTGGATAAATTCCAAAAAATAGCACGAGTCTTAGAAATAGAAGAAAGAGATCCTTTAGAAAGTAGTATACAAGTATTAAATACTATACATAATTTATTAGAACAAATGGAAATAAAGCCATTAAAAGCCTATACCTTTACCCCCAATATCTTAGAAATAGTTGCTAAACAGTCATCTCGTTATCAATTCATGCTTGATTTATCTCGTCCTGCTGGTTATTATGAATTGACAGACATTCTAAAGAGTGCCGTCACCAATGGTATTGATGTTAGTTCTGATCTTCAAACAGATGCAGAGTCTCTCGCCAATCGCTCTAAGATCAAGGAAGCGGCAACTACAATATAGATGTTAAAAATAGCTATTGTTTTTTTATACTTATTTATCACTACTACAAATGCTTTCACTTCTGAATCTCCAGTTTTTTCTTATAGGGAATATCAGATCACTTCTTTCCCTAATATAGAGATTGATAATAACAAAGAACGCTATGTTGTTTCTTCTCATCAACAATATTTATATTTTGATTTCCCTGTGGCGTTAGCCCCTTTTAGCAAGATGGGACTATATGGAACGAAGTATTTTAATTCTACTTATGTTAATACGCCTCAGAATATTTCTTTTTATAAATCGGCTTTTCCTATTCTAAATCAATTCTCCACCTTTCGTATTTATTTAACAAAACAAATTATTAATTTATATCCTAAATCTGGAGCTTTGATTATAGCCTTGATTTTAGGGAACAAAAGTTTTCTTGATAGTGAATTTATGGAATATATAAGATTCTCTGGATTGGCTCATTTATTAGCATTATCGGGTTTACATTTAGTTATTTTTATTATGTTTTTTGTATGGTTCTTTTCTTTATTAGGAGTGCCCAAAAGATTATTAGGAATAAGCACTTTACCTTTTTCGATTTTCTACTTATTTTTAGGAGGGGTAGGGATTTCTTTACAAAGGGCAGTTTTATTTCATTTTGTGAGTGCATTCTTTGCCTATATCAGGATTCCTATACTAAGTACAAGAATGTTTTTGGTGGCTTTAGTCATTAATATGATTATTTCTCCTAAAAATATGTATTCTTTATCCTTTTGGTTGAGTTATATTTCTGTGGCAGGCATTATATTTTTCTATAAAATATGTTATAATAAAGTATCAGGGCTTGTACATCCGATAATAAATTCATATCTGTCTGTTTCTTTAGCAGCTTTTATATTAATATCACCTGTATTAATTTTTGTGTTTGGAGTGGTAAATATCTATTCCATAATATCTAGTACGATTATTGTTCCTTTTATGCCCATAGTATTGATCTTTTGTTTCTTTGCCGTATTCACAAGCTCCTATGGAATTTCATTTGGAATAATAGATAGCATCATCTTTTTATTTTATCAAGCTATTTATATAATCGCAAAAATATTCTCAGAACTTCCTCTAGGGGTAATGTTCTTTCAAAACAAAATAATAGGTGCTTTAGTATCTATAATAGTAATGATTATCATCGTTCATCTGTTGAATAAAAAAAGGACTTACCATGTGGAATGACAATAAATTAATCAAGATGTTTGATATCCTAAAAACAAGCCCACAATTAGCAGAAGCTCCTGTTGTGTTTTTTATGAGTACGGTTGGTGATGGACCTTTAAGAGTCTTGATGTCAACGATCCTTAGTCTCAGAACAAAAGACGAAGTTACTGGACCTGCAACAGTAAGACTATTTGATGTAGTCACAACACCAAAAGATATTAGTGATTTAGCAGTAGAGGAGATAGAAAAATTAATATATCCCGTTGGTTTTTACAAAACAAAAGCTAGACAAATTCATAAGATTGCTCAAATATTACAAGATACTTATGATTCTAAAGTCCCTGCGGATTTAGATTTATTATTAGAATTACCGGGAGTAGGAAGAAAAACTGCCAACCTAGTGATGGCGGTAGCCTTTGAAGAACCAGCGATTTGTGTGGATATTCATGTTCATAGAATTTCTAATCGATTGGGGATTTGTAGCACTAAAACTCCTGAAGAAACAGAATTTTATTTAAGAGAAAATGTTTCTATAAATATTTGGAATGAATTTAATAGACCTTTAGTAGCATTAGGTCAGGTGATTTGTCGCCCTATTTCCCCAAAATGTGAGCTATGTCCTATAGAAAATATATGTGATAAAATAATTATCAAAAAGCTGAAACCAAAAAGAGGTGAGAAATGACGATTTTTGTTCTTACAGAAAACTCTACTCATATAGAAAAAATAAAAAAGTCACTCGGTAAACATTACGAGTTATCATTTATGAATTCTATGGATAAATTTTTAAAACTTTTTTCAGGTGATAATAATGTTGAATTAGACACGGAAGAGTGTGTCGTTGTATTATTAGATTATGATCTCTATACAAGATATGACATA
The DNA here is from genome assembly GCA_947040475.1 of uncultured Brevinema sp. GTDB lineage: Bacteria > Spirochaetota > Brevinematia > Brevinematales > Brevinemataceae > Brevinema_A. The sequence continues at coordinate 8,981 of CAMRBT010000025.1, read as the reverse complement.
GCTTCTTATTTTAAAAAAGATGAAGTTATCCCTTTTTCACCTGTATTATTATGTGATAATGTAGGAAATATTGATCTCTCTAGGGTGTTAGATACAAAAACTTCATTAATGATGTCTTTGGATAAAATTACCAATAAAGAATTATTAATACAAATACAATTACTCATCCACAATTTTTATCAAATGCAACAAATACAAAACTATGCATTTTTTGATCTTTTAACAAAGATTGGTAATAGAAGAACCTTTATGAAAAATTTAGAATTATACTTTAAACATTATCAACACAATCAAACTACTTTTTGTTTAGCGATGATTGATTTGGATAATTTCAAATCAGTTAATGACAATTTTGGTCATTTGAAAGGAGATGAGATATTAGCAATTGCTGCCAATATTATGCAAAATAATTGTCGTAAAACGGATATGATTGCACGAGTGGGAGGAGAAGAATTTGCGATTATCTTCCCACAAACAGAATTAAAACAAGCCCATGATGTATTAGAAAGAATTAGATCATGCGTAGAAAGAACAACAGAAGAGGATGAATCGGTAAAGGTAACCATGAGTGCTGGTTTGGTCAAAGTAAGAGAAGACTATAAAGAGTATACAGATCTTATTTCTAATGTTGATCTGCTTTTATATAAAGCAAAAGATTTAGGAAGAAATAGAATTTGTATGTAAAAAATAAGATAATTCAACAAAAATTAACAAGTTTTAACATTTTTTGAAGACTATAGATAGTATATAAAAAATTTGTTATTTAATTTTGTTGAATTTTAACCCCAATTTCATATACCCCATATTTTTATTGATATTTCAATAAAAATATGGGGTTGTTTTTTTGATTTTTCTTAGATATTTTGCTTACATATTAAGAAGAACAGATGAGAAAGAATTCATAAGATCATCTGCTGATTCAAGTTGAAATTGATTATATCTGTATTTATCACTATTTAAGTTTCTATTCCAGTATTCTTCACTAGCTTTATAACGAGCTTCAGCTTCTTCTTCAAGTTTTTCTTCAGCTTCTGCCGCAAGTCTGGCTGCAATCTCAGCATCAGTTTCTCTGGGCACTCTTCTTTTTCTAGGTGTTTTTTTAGGAATAACCACAGGTTCTAGAGGCTCAGGCTCTACTTCTAATTCAATTAGTTCAATAGGAGGAGCTATTTCTTCTATAACAATACCTGAGTTTTCTGTATTAGTATTATCAGGAGTTTCAGGTTCTTCTAGGACTGCTTCTTCAGCAAAACTTTGATCTAAGGATTTTAATAAATCATCTACTCCATTTTTAGGGGCAGCAACTTTAGGTTTTGCCTTGACTGCAGCAGGCTTTCTTTTAACTTTATTTTTAGGTCTTACCGCTGGTTTAACAGGTCTAGCCCGTCTAACAGTTTTAGGCTTTATATTTGTTGGTTCTTCTTCTACAGGTTTTGTAGCAATTTCAAAATCATCAAGATCAATATCTGTAAGCAAAGATTGAGGAATAGTAAGAGAATTAACAGGCGCTACGACGGGAACAGCCATTGGAATTTTTTTAATTTTAGCAATGGTCACTTGTAAAAAATCAGATCTTTTTTTGAAATTTAAATCTTTTAAGGATTCTAGTTGTTGAATATCGATCTCTTCTTTTACTAGCGTTTTATTTGTTAAGTTAGTATTTGTAGGACTATATGATAAAAGACTTAGAGTACCTAAGTCTTTTGTGTTTGTTTTTTCTTCTGAGAATATTAGATATTGGTTGAATAATTCTTCTGTTGCTAACTTGGGAAAAAAGAAACCATCTAAAATATTAAACTTTACAAATTGTTGCTCGTCCAAGACTATGGCTTTAGCATTTTGTTGTCTATAACTGATGAGCCCTCTTCCTTTTTTGAGGACAAATTCATTAGTGCCATTATAAAAAAAGCCAGCCCCTACACCATTTTCTACAACGCTAGTCGTGATATCTGTATTCACAATAAAACGTGAGAGATAATCGGGATGAGACTGATAAGTCCACCTACCAAATAAAACAAGCATTTTACTTTGATAAGCATTATTAACGAGTTCTGAAATATTTTCAAAAAAGAAAGATCCTACTCCTATTAAACGAACAGCACTTCCATCAGGATAAGTAACACTAATAGCACTACTTGGCGTATTCAATCTAATAAAACTATTTTGTGGTATGGAGATTCCAGCAGTTACAGGAGTCCATATATGAGAATGTAGATAGCGTGTTTGCACATCACCGACAGCATCTTGAATAACAACCTGATTTTTCACAAAATTAAGTTCTTGAGCATGATTAGGGAGCACATTAATAGAAAAGAGAATAAGTAAAAATATATATATCATATATTCCTTAGAATTTTTTATTTATTATATCACATTAACAAAAAAAAAGAAACTATATACAAAAATTAATTTTTGTATATATATTGAAACATATCAGGACTTATGTTTTTAGAGGTGATGGTAATATTTGGAGCAAAATGAACACTCTTTGAAATCATTAAATTTCTGATAGCATCAGCTAATTTTTTGGGAGAAATAGGATTTATTAATTTTTGAGTAATATTTTCGAAGCCAGCATTAACATTAGCACGGAGACTAATAGAAATACGCCAAGGAGTAACAAAATCTTCTTGATGAAAAGGAGTATAAAACCATTTTTCATTATAAGGTGTTAATGGAGTTATAGTACTTAAAACAGCATGAGTCAAATCACTCATCGCATGTATTTCTTCCAAAGTATGTTCTTGAGGTCTTAGGTTTTTTGATTTGGAACAAATAGTAATTCGTCCTGTTTTACTACCTATCTCTATATAGGCAAAAGCATGTTTATTCTCAGCGATCAACAAATTTTCTTGATTGACGGTATCACAAATAAAATCTCTATAAAAAGTAGGACAATCTTTAGTGAGCGATGCCTCACGAAGGAGTACATGTCCCCAAAAATCAATGCCTAATATTTGTTTATGCCAATGCTCTATGGACGCACCAGCTTCAGAAAGCCAATTTTGAAAAACAGTAATAAAAGTAATAAAAGGATTGCGAGCACACATATCTGTCATAGCATTACAAATCATCTCAAAAGATACTCTATGGTCAGACCAAGGTATATAACCAGAATGGAATAATTCTGAAGAATTTGTCGCTTGTGGTAAAAAATGTCTTCCCGAAGTTAATAATTCATGAAAGCCATTATAAAAATATTCGCACATTTTTTTTTGTTCAGGAATAGAAAAATCTTTGATATCTTGATTGTTTTTTTGTAAGTTGAGTTGAAGCAGTCCTTGAAGAGAGCTCTTTAGTTGAGGATCATCAAAGGCTTTATCTATTCTTGCTAGATCTTCAGGCGGGGTAATAATATTATATTTTTCTTGCCAATAATCATAACAAATAATTTCAAATAAATTAGCCTGTCTTCTAAATAATACATTTTGAGAATCATCTTGTAAAGCAGGATAAGGGATGTAAGTAATTTGTTCTTGTGATTTGACGGCACGTAGTTTTTCAGGAGTTGCTAAAAAACTTTCTCCTAAACAAAAAGGACAATAATGTTCTTCAATTCCTAGATTAGTAGGAGATATTGTTATAACATTTTTATTCGTAGTAAAAACAGGAGCACTTCTATAAGGGGTATAAATAGTGTGTTGATCAAAGATAGGATTGTAATAATTTTCTATCCCAGAAGGATCTTTAGAGATCCAATTTTGATTTTTCATAATACCTTTCTTTTCTTTTAATATACTTATTATAATATACTTAATATACTTATTTTTTTAAAGTAAAATAACGAAATCCTAAAGAAAATGTTACTAAAAAAATCCCACCCCATAAGAGGTTAGGAGTAATAGGATCCATAAAAGGATTGCCTATAATTAAAAATTCATAAATAGTAAACAGAGTAATGATAGTGGCAATACTCATAAAAAGAATAATAAAAATCACATGTGATTTAGTGGTTGGTGATGATTTCTTTTCTGGCATCTAGTAGCTCCTGTATATTGTTTTGGTCAAAAACAGTAATATCTTTTTTATAAAGTCTCGCTCTTGTTTCTGATAAAATTGGACCAGCAGAAATAATATAAATATGTGCTATTCCTCTGGATTCGATAGCAACAGCCAAGCGAGTAGCTATGTCAGCAGGAAGGGGGTCGTTAGAACACCAAAATGATAAAACATTTTTTCTTCTTCTAAGCTCTTTCCATCTATCTGAAGATTCGGAAACAAAAAAATCAAAAGCTTCGTCTCCAAAACTTTGAATAGAATCAATAGCAAAACCAAGAGACATAATAAAATTAGAAAGTATGTCTGTTAATTCAGTGCCTCTGTGAGTAAGAATGTCTACAAAAAAATCAAGGCTTTGATTAGAATAATGTAGTTCAAACTTTTGAGCAGTATCAAGATAATTTTTGTTGAGTCGCAGTATTTTTTCCCACTCTTTTATCGCGAAATGAACAAGATCATTTGACAAATAAAGTTCTCCTAATTGATAACGAGTGTCTAAAATATCTTCTTTTTGGAATGAAAAATTTGGATTTTCTTCAATAATAGCACAGGCTTTTTCTAATAATTTCAAACAATTTTCAAATTTATTTTCAAATTTATAAATAGAGGCCATTTTTCTTGCAGCTCTAAAAGTATAATGAGGATCATTGAATTTTTCGATTTTTTCATAATATTTGAAGGCTTTGCTAGAGTCCCCCATCAGTTCACTAAGTTCTGCTAATTTGAATATATAATCAGGGTCTGTTGTATCAAGGGCAACAAGATTTAAAAAAGCCTGTTGTGCATCTGTATGAATATTCAAAGAAAAATAAATATAAGCAAGTGCTCTCCAAGATGGAATATCCTTAGCATTCAAAGATATAACAGCTTTATAGGTATCAACAGCTTTTTCAAAATCATTTTTTTTACGATAAATATCACCTAATAAAGAAAGATACTGAGTGTTTTTAGGCTCTAAAACTAATAATTTTTCTAAAATTTCAGAGGCTTCTAAGAGAAGATCTTTTTGGGTGTACCAAGTAGCCAATCGAAATAATGGTGTTGTAACAATATTTGGGGATACGTGTGATATATTTATTAATTTTTCAAAAACCTGAACTGCCTTTTCTTCTCTCTCTGTTGTCCAATAAATATCACCTAAAGTCGCTAACATTTTGGGATTATTAGGTGTTTTTTTTAGAATATCGAGAAGAAGAATTTCTGCGGATTCATAGTCTTTTTTTTCGAGGAATTCTTGAAGTTGAGAATTCCTATTAGGAACAACAACAATCAAATAAGCAAAACCTAAAGCAATCAATAAAACAGCGGAAATAGCGATTACATAACTTATATCTTCAAACATGATTCTCTCATTAAATAATTCTCTTTTTTTCGTATTTTGAATCAGGATTGGGGATAATTTCGGGATTTAGGAAAGGCCAACTTTTGTTGGATGATTCAGGTTTTTCTTCGATTTCTTCTTCAAAAGAAAATTCTGGATCAGACAGTAAATTCAGAGCATTCTCTATAGCAGTACGTTCAGGACTAGGAGTGGTGTTTGCGTCTAGGTATTGTTGCCAAACAATGAGAGTATTTTCTTTGTCTTGATTGAGAAAATGAATAGTCCCTACCATTCTCAAGGCATCATAAAGCTTATCATTATAAAAATAAGCCTCTTGAAATTCTGGTAAGGCAGAAGAATACAACTCTAAAGAAAATAATGCCAAGGCTCTATTATAAAAAGCAGTAGCTAATCTTTGTTTATAAATAGGATCATCTACATTTAATTCTAAAAAGTGTCCGTATAATTCTGCAGCAGGATGATAGAGTTGTTCGGAGAGATAAAAACTCGCCAATCTAAATAAATCATGATGAGTAATAGTGTCTGTGAGGTATTGAATTTTTAATTCACCCAGTTCTGGTAATAAAATGGAAGCAGGTACTACTTCTTCCGAAACAGGAGCATTAGGATCTACAGGGATAACCGTTTCTATATTTGCTGGGACAGGAGGAGGCGTAGCTTCAGTATTATTATCTTCTTGACCATACAAGGTCGTAAATGATAATAATAAAATATAAAAATGAATAAAAAATATCTTATAAGCTATTCGTATTCCCCTTTTTAAATTATAAAAATTAACCGTTTTGTACTTCAGTAATACGACGAATAACAATGTTTTTTAGTTCTGCTGTTGTATGAGCTTCTTTTAATGCTGTCATAAGGTCTGTATTTTCACAAGTTTCTACAATGATTTTGAGCATTTCTAGTTGTTCTTGAGGTTGACCTTCTGAATCGATAATTGCTGCAAAAAATAATTGAGTAGGGATTTTATCATAAGCTTCAAAATCTTTACCATCAGCAACATAAAAAACTGCTAATTTCATAGAACCAATATTTGGGATACGGGCATGAGGAATAGCAAGAGCTTTACCTAAGCCAGTAGAACCTTTTTGTTCTCTACTCCAAAGAGCAGTAAAAACAGTTTTGTTGTCTAATCCATAAGTTTTTTCAAAAAAAGTAGCAATTTCTTGGATAATACCTTCTTTATTAGAAGCTGATAATCCAATTTGAAACGCCTTGTCTGTAAGAATGTCTTTTAAGAGCATAGTATCCTCCAGTTATCAATGAATGATAACAATTTTTATTTTATTATATTGATTATATTAAGATAGTATTTGTTTTATTATTTCTAATGATTTTACTAGAGCATCTTTAAGATGTACTCCACTTTTACCACCAGCCATTGCTTGATCGGGTTTTCCGCCACCATTACCTTCTATAATAGGAGCGATTTGTTTGATTAGATCACCTGCTTTTATGGTATCAGTTAAATTTTTGGAAACGATAACATTGAGCACCGCACCACCATCAGATTTATGAGCACCTAGTACTAAAACACCAGATTCAATGGAGCTTTTAAAATGGTCACCCAAATCTTGAATAAGATCAAAATTTACTTCGGCAACTATAACTGTTTTAGAGTTGATAGTATGAGCTTTAGTTTGTAATTCCGTAAAAAAAGTCTTTGCTAATAAAGAATTTAATCTCTTAATTTCTTTATCTTTTTGTTTGGATTCGTCAAGCATTTTATTTAGTCTTTCTAGGATATCATGAGTCCCACATTTTAGTGTTTGAGCGACATTTTGTTCCAAGGCTAAAGAATCATTAATATAGTCAAGAGCAGAAGTCCCCACTAAAGCTTCTAGTCGTCTAGTACCAGCAGAAACAGAGGATTCATTGACAAGAGTTAGAACACCAATTTCTCCTGTAGAAGAAATATGAGTCCCCCCACATAATTCTATAGAATCACCCATCGTAACAACACGAACAATATCCCCATATTTTTCTTCAAAAGCAGCGATAGCACCACTAGCTTTTGCTTGATCTATGGGCATTTCTGTGATGTTTGTTAGATGATTATCCATAATATCTTTGTTGGTAAGAGCTGTTATTTTTGCTAATTCTATAGGAGAAATAGCCTTTGGGTGGGTGAAATCAATTCTAAGTCTATTATCGCCAACCCAAGATCCTGCTTGACCAATATGATCGCCTAAGACAGTTCGTAATGCTTTGAACAACAAATGTGCAGCACTATGATTACGGGCAATATCTTGTTTTCTCTCTTCATCTACAATAGCTAGAACAAGATCATTTTCTTTGAAAGATCCTTTTAATACTTTTCCAAGATGTACGTGTTTTCCTTGAAAGATTTTTGTATCAAAAATTTCTATAATATTTTCTTCGTTAATTTTGATAAGACCACTATCCCCAATTTGTCCACCCTTTTCGCCATAAAAAGGAGTTTTGTCTAGGACAAGAGCAATATCATCTCCAGCAGTACAAGAAGTGACTTTGTTGGATTCTTTTACGAGCCCAATGATTTTAGCCTCTGTTTGATGCAAGTCATGCCCAAGATAATCGGTATGAGCAACATTCCCAAAGGCATCAAAATTAATCCCATCGCCTTTCCATGCGGATCTAGCTCTTTCTTTTTGCTCTTGCATGAGGATATTAAAACGATCTTGGTCAAAAGTAAGGTCTTCATCTTTTAGGATTTGTTCTGTAAAATCAATAGGAAATCCCATAGAATCATATAATAAAAAGGCATCATCACCACTTACAATTTTGTTGTTGGAGGATTTTGCTTGACTGATTAATTCTTTGATTTTGTCGAATCCTTTATTCAAGGTACGGAAAAAAGATTCTTCCTCAGAGCGTATTACGGATTCAATAGAAGATTGTTTTTCTTTAATTTCAGGAAAAGTGTCGCCCATAATGCTAACCACAATGTCTACGAGTTTATATAAAAAAGGTTTTTTGTAGCCTAATTCTCTTCCAAAACGAACAGCACGGCGTAAAATTTTGCGGATAACATAGCCACGACCTTCATTAGCAGGGATTATTCCATCGCCAATGGCAAAAGTCAAAGCTCTAATATGATCGGCAATAACACGGTGCGGAGTACCTTCTGCATCACTTTGATAAGGGACAGAAGAATCTTTTGCTAAAAATTCTATGATAGGTAAAAAAAGATCTGTGTCATAGTTAGATAATTTGTTTTGAAGGACAGCCGTGATTCTTTCGAATCCCATACCTGTATCAACGTGTTTTGCAGGAAGTTCTTGAAGAGATCCATCTTCTTGTCTATTATATTGTATAAAAACAAGATTCCACAATTCTATAAACAAAGGATCATCAGCATTAACACCTTTTTCACCAATACTTTTAGAAAGATCAGGAGTCAAATCAATGTGAATTTCAGAACAAGGTCCACAAGGTCCTGTTGCTCCCATTTCCCAAAAATTTTCTTTTTTGCCATATTTTAAAACATGTGTTTTATCAACATCAGTTTCCTTCAACCAAAGATCAAAACTTTCATCGTCTGTTTCATAAACAGTAATATAAAGTCTTTCTTTTGGTAAGTTCCATTTTTTTGTGAGTAATTCCCAAGCCCATGTTATAGCTTCTTTTTTGTAATAATCGCCAAAGCTCCAGTTTCCTA
>CAMRBT010000024.1 GCA_947040475.1 uncultured Brevinema sp. | reverse complement strand
TCAAACATCTCTTGTATAAAATCCATAGAAACAATTTTTTGGATAATATCTTGATTCTCTTCCCATAATTGATTACAAAAATTCATTATTCACCTCTTTTATATAACTATATCATTTTTCTGTTGTTTTTACAATGTTTTTAAGAATATTCATTTTTTGTTATTTAGATAATACTATGCTATAATAAGATAAATTATTAAGAAAGGTATCGTATGAAAATATCTATTGCTCAACTCAATCCCCGTCTTGGAGATTTTGCCTACAACAAAGCCAAAATCCGTGAAGCTATTAAATTAGCTCTCCGTGATCAATCTCAAATACTAATTATTCCTTTTGGTTCTATTTCTGGATTTCCACAAGGCAATCTTATGGCATCAGAAGATTTTCGATTGGCTATGCAAAATTCTCTCGAAGATTTAGCTTTAGACACTAGAAGCACTGACCTTTCTGTTTTTGTTGAAGGGCAAAACATTTTAACAAAAGGCATTGTGAGTACAGAAGGCTTTACTCCTGACACTCCTGGACAAAGTCATCTTCCTTTACCTTCTGTATTTAATCAAAATAATTACGATATTTTTGTGAATTTAGGGCCTAAAATTTTTGAAAAAAACAAGCCTGAAGCACACGAAATGGAATTGAAATTACTCGCTAGTGAGAAAAAATCTTGGGTTTTTGATATAAATTTGGCTGGTGCTACTGATGAAATTTTATTTACTGGACTTAGCTCTATCACCAACCCCGAAGGAAAAATTATCACCAGATTGAGATATGCTCAAGAAGATTTTGTTACTGTGGATCTCGAGTCAACTGATACCTATCCCGTTCATGAGATTCCTGCTGGGGAAGAGATTTTGCGTCAAACTATTGTGCAAGGAATTAAAGATTATTTTATCAAAAACAACTTTCCAAAAATTTTAATATCTGTCAGCGGGGGTATTGATTCTGCTCTTGTATTAGTGTTAGCTGTAGAAGCTGTCGGTGCTGAAAATGTGCACGCTGTCTATCTCCCTTCCAAATTTTCTTCAAGTGTTAGCTTAGATGGAGCTCAAGATATTTGTGATAATCTCAATGTTCCTCTCAAAATCATCTCTATAGAATCATTACATCAATCTTATGTTCAAGAATTAGAGTTTCTAAAAGAGGGCAATCCTGTTTGGGAAGAAAATATTCAAGCTAGAATTCGTGGAAATATTGTAATGAGTATTGCCAATGCCGATGGATCTTTAGTCCTAGCTACAGGAAACAAAACAGAAGCTGCCGTTGGTTATTGTACTTTATATGGCGATATGTGTGGTGGATTTGCCCCTATCTCAGATCTCTTAAAAACAGAAGTTAGAGCTCTATGTCGTTATATTAATACTATTGCCGATAAAGAACTTATCCCTGAAATTACTATTACAAGACCACCTAGTGCAGAATTAAACAAAGATCAAATCGATGAAAATACTCTTCCAAATTATGAGTTTTTAGATCAAGTATTATTTTTACATTGTGAAGAAGGATTGGATTATCATCAAATTTGTGAGCGATTGGATAGACAAAAAGATGTCTTACAAATTTTTACTCTCTTGTATCGATCATCCCACAAAAGAAAACAATCGGCACTAGGACTAAAAATATCCAAAAGATATTTCGGATTGGATTGGCATATTCCTACCAATGTAGGATTATGGTTTAAGGAATAACACTTATTATTATAAAATAAGACAAAAAGAAAATCCCTCTCATGAGGGATTTTTTGGTGCTATAAAACTTTATTATCAATGATTTATTCAATAGTGCTTTGAGCAATATATTCTTTAATTTGTTTTTTTAATTCTACAACCGCAATAGTTACATTTTCATTTATTAAAATAGTATCATAGACATGTTTTTGTTCCATTTCTTTAGCTGCATTGTCTAAGCGTCTTTGTAATGCCTCTCCAACACAAGTGCCTCGGTTACGCAAACGCATTTCTAATTCAGCCATAGATGGTGGTGCGATAAAAACTAAAAATGATTTGTCTTCAAATATTTCTTTTATATTCAATCCACCCTTAACATCTATATCCAACAAACAATGTTTACCCATTTTCCAAATACGATATATTTCGGATTTTAGCGTACCATAATAATTATTATGCACACATTCCCATTCAATAAAATCATCTTTATCTATCAATTGTTTAAATTCTTCTATGGATAAAAAATGGTAATCTTTCCCATCTTCTTCACCATCTCTTATTTTTCGAGTAGTCGCAGAAATAGAAAAAGAAATATCTTTGGAATATTCTTTTAATATTTGTTTATATATTGTTGTTTTCCCAACACCACTAGGGCCAGAAATAACTATTGCTTTATAATCTTCCACGACTAAGTTTCCTTATACAAGATTTCTAAACTGTTCTCTCATTTTTTCGATTTCACTTTTTAAAATAATAGTTTGTTCTGTGATCTCAAAATCAGAAGATTTTGAAGCAATAGTATTAACTTCTCTATTCATCTCTTGACCAATAAAATCTAATTCTTTTGATGTTTCAGGACGCTTGCCTAATAAAATATCTTGCATTACACGAATATGATTGTCCAAACGTACGACTTCTTCATTGATAGCAGTACGAGAAGCAAACATTTCTAACTCTAAACTCAATCGCTCTTCTGAGGGTTTTAAAGAAGAAACTTCAAGAACTCTATCTCGAAGAGCACTTTTATATTTATCTAAAACCTGAGGGTATTTGATTTTAACAAATTCTAATGACTTTACCATAACATTAAGAGAATTCTGAACATCTTCTAAAGTGCTTCTTCCTTCTTCTATCATCATCGGTAACATTTGATCGATCAACTTTTCGAATTGTTCTAATAAAAGTTTTAAAGTGTTTTCATCAACATCACTAATATCAGAATTCAGAACCTGAGAAAAAGATAAGATATCTTTTAAAGAAACACTATCTGTAAGATTCAACTCTTCTGCAACTTTACGACTTGCGTCTAAATAAGATTTTGCTAAAGCCATATTAATGGATAATCCTGCAGATTGAGCTTCCTTTTCATTGATTCTGAGGTTAAAATCGATTTTACCTCTGCCCAGTTTTTGGGAAGCTATTTTTCTAGTGTCCATTTCTAATGCAGCATAACGAGCGGGAGTTTTAATGCGAAATTCAAAAAATCTTGAATTAACACTTCTGATTTCCATTTCAACATCTAAAAAATCTGTCGAAAAACGAAGCGAAGATTTTCCTGTCATTCCACGTATCATATAATATCCTTTTTATTCATCATCAACTAATTCTTTAGAAAAAAGTGAGTTTATATTTGTTAATGAATCTTCTTTCATTTCTTGTAGTATTACTTGTGCGGCATTTTGTTCAGCTTCTTTTTTGGTACGTCCTTTCGCTGACGCCTCAAATCTCATAATAGTGCCTTTTACAGTGAATATTTTACCATGATCTGGACCCTCTGTGTCTGTAATTTCATAAACAGGGTATTCTTTGTACACTTTCATTGTTACTTTTTGCAATTTTGTTTTGAAGTCTTTGAGTCCTTCTGTTAAAATACAATCTATATGAGGTTCTAACAAAATTTCTAAAAAATCTTTACATTTTTTGAAGCCATGTTGTAAATAAATCACAGCTACCGTTGATTCGAATAAATCACAAAGCACTTTTTCTTGAGCTCTTTTATCAGAAAGACGCTCGCCATGTCCTAACTTTACAACTTTTAATAATTCTAATTCTCTTCCTAATAAAGCCAATGTATTTTCATTCGCTAAGCTAGATTTCATCATGGACATTTTCCCTTCTGAAAGCTCTGTATATTTTCTAAATAAAATATCTGCCAAACAAAGCCCTAAAATAGAATCACCTAAAAACTCTAATCGTTCATAGGAAAAACCACTATTAGTATCCATATGTGAAATGTGTGTTAAAGCTAAGTCCCATAGTTCAAAATCAGATAAAGGAATATTGTATTGTTGAGTATGCTCTTTTAATATTTTTTTTCTATCTTCAGAAATAACTACAGTACTATATTTTTTTGAATGCCAAGGAAACATTATGCCCACCAAATCCAAAGGAATTACTCATGACTATATTTAGATCTTTTTGGACAGCTTTGTTTGCTGTATAGTTCAAATCACATTCAGCATCTTGATTAAAGATGTTAATCGTTGGGTGAATAGTACTTTGTTCTATCATCTTTAAAATTGCTATTGCTTCTAAAGCTCCAGCAGCACCTAATGGATGTCCAAGCATAGATTTAGTTGAATTACAATTAGTTTTATAAGCTGCTTCACCAAGTGCAAATTTGACAGCTTTTGTTTCAGCGATATCTCCTAAAGGGGTAGATGTTCCATGCATATTGACAAGATCTACTTCTTCTGGAGTAAAATTACCATTTTTCATTGCTATTTTCATTGCCATACCAGCACCTTCACCCTCTGGATGTGGAGCGGTAATATGATAAGCATCTGCTGTTGCACCATAAGATAATAACTCACCATAGATATGCACACCACGTTTTTTTGCGTGTTCGTATTCTTCTAAAACAAGAATACCAGCACCTTCACTCATTACAAAACCATCTCTATCTACATCAAAAGGACGAGAAGCTTTTTCAGGATCATCATTATATCCTGTAGATAAAGCTCTAGCTTGAGAAAATCCAGCAATACCAAGAGAAGTTAAAGTACACTCTGTTCCACCAGTAATCATAATATCAGCTTCATTCAAACGAATGTGATTATATCCACAAACCATAGTGTGAGGACCTGTTGCACAAGCAGAAGTAACAGCATAGTTAGGACCTTTAAAACCATAAAGCATTGCACCATAACCAGCTACAATATCTAAAATAGATGCAGGCACAAACATTGGAGATACACGTCTAGGGCCTTTTTCGATGATGATACTTGCATTATCCTGTAATGTTTGTAAGCCACCTATACCAGAACCAACAATCACGCCAGCTCTATAAGGATCAATCCCATCTAAATTTTCTAGATTTGCATCTTTTACTGCTTGAGTAATTGCTGATACGCCATATTGTGCATAACGATCCATACGGGATGATAATTTTCTATCCATATAATCTTCAGGATTGAAGTTTTTGATTTCACCTGCTATTTTTACAGCCAATTCTGAAGTGTCTATACGTTCAATCTTTGAAATACCACTTTTACCGTTTTTTAAATTGTCCCAAAATAATTCCATTGTATTTCCTAAAGGGGAAATAATACCTATACCTGTAATCACAACTCTACGACTCACTGTGATCCTCCAAATTTTAAATTTAGTTTTATTTTATAACATTCCGCCATCGATTGCGATGGTTTGCCCATTAATATAAGAAGCATCATCTGAAGCTAGAAAAGCTATTACTGAAGCAACTTCTGAAGTTTGTGCCATTCTTTTCATTGGTATTGCTGCCAATATTTTTGCTTTTTCATTTTCTGGAATTGCATCTGTCATTGCTGTTTGAATAAATCCTGGTGCAATAGCATTTACATTTACGCCTCTACCAGCAAGTTCTTTTGCAGCAGATTTGGTCAAAGCGATAATACCAGCTTTTGCAGCCGCATAATTTGCTTGTCCTGCATTACCCATGATACCAATTACTGATGCCATATTAATAATTTTTCCAGATCTTTGTTTCATCATAATAGGGTACACAGCTTTAACGCCATTGAACACGCCTTTTAAATGAATATCTATAATAATATCAAAATCCTCTGGAGACATACGAAGAATTAAGTTGTCTCTTGTTATTCCAGCATTATTCACTAAAATATCAACAGTTCCCCAATCTTCTTTGACTTTATTAATCATTTTTTCAATTGCTTCATAAGAAGTCACATCTGCTTTTATTGCTTGAACTTTCACGCCATATTTTTCGGATATTTCCTTTATTAAAGGAGTGTTTATGTCTATATCATTTGAATTCAAAACAATATTCGCCCCCTCTGACGCTAGTCTTTCAGCGACAGCAAGTCCTATTCCTCTGGAAGACCCAGTTATAATTGCATTTTTTCCTGCTATACCTTTCATGAAGCACCTCATTTTTTATATATTTTCTTTTTATAATCAAATAATTTTCTGTAAAATTTAACTACTCGTTCTTTCCACACAAAATCATAACTGCCTTGTATCCCTTCTACCTCAAAATAAATTTCTTTATTATTTTGAAAGAGGTTTTGTATTTTTTGAGTTTTTTTAAGAGATAGAAGTTTTACCAGATCTAATTGCATTTCTCCTGTTTTTAAAAACTTTAAATAAGCTTGTCTTTTATTAAAATGAAATTCTTCTTGCCATATTTTTTGATTATCTGAGCCTAGAATCGTAAGAATAAGAGTTTGATCCAATCCATCAAAAGGGGTAATCATTTTTTTGGTTTTAATTCTAACAAAAATTTCTGTGTATACATTGGAAAGGGCTGTGCTATTATCCTTGGTAAAAGAAAAATTCACAAAATGTTTTCCGTTTTCATTCTTAAAATATAAAATATTAGTTCTTATAATTAAATATTCTTTCTTCTTAAGCACATCTTTTTTTCTTTGGAATCCTTTATAAGGATTATCCAAATATTGTTGATTGTTAGTATTCTTTTGAGCGTGTATTGCTTGAACTTGAAAAAGAAAAATTAAAAAAACTAATGTTTTACTTAAGATATTTATCATAATTACTCATCATAGGATATTCTGTGCTGGTATCAACAGCAAACTTACCTCTAACATATAAATCTAATAATTCATTAACAGCATTTTTAAAATAAGGAGCTAAATCAAAATCTACTGTTCTTGTAGATCCCTTAATAATATATTTTACATTTTTATTGTTTTTGAACACATTATGTAATGCTCTAATATCTTTTTTTGTTAATTCTATTTGATATCCTAAATACCACACATTTTCGTTATAGGATTGATATCTTTTTTTACCATCTAGTCCAAACTCTTTAATCCAAACAGAATTAGGTTGTTCACCCATTAATATAATAGTAAATCTTTCTGCTGGATCTGCTGGATCAAAATCATCTTTATAGGCTTCAGCATCTTTTTTTAAAGCATCATTATAAACTTTTACAGCTTCATTGTATTTTTGTTTTATTTTTTCAAAACGTATTAAAAATTCTATTTCTTTTGGTGATAAATGTTTTATTGCAGGATTTGTATTGGTATATTTTATACTAGGAAATTTGGGTAAATCCGTAGAATTTGGGTCTTGATAATGTAATGATTGAGCCAGAAATCTTGGTGTTATAAAAGATAAATTCGTATGACTATTTAATTCAAAATTATAGGAGCTAAGATCTTCGTACTCTTCATAGTCTTCTGTAGCTTTATAATCTTCGTAATCTTCGTAATCTCCATAGCCTTCATAATCAGTATACTCTTCGTAATCTCCATAATCAGCATAGTCTTCGTCTTCCGTTGTTTCGTAAGATTCTGTGATTTCATACTCATAATTACTATACTTGTCAGCCATTTCTTCTTGAAATAATTGATATTGTAGCAATGCTTTTTGATACACTTCTTGGTTTTTTGCATAATTAGATAATATTAAACTATTATCTTCTCTGATTTTTTTGTACATATCAAAAGAAGATAAAGGAAATTCTGTAATCAAACGTCCTTCTATCATTCCTAAAACCTGATCATCTTTTAAGGTGTATTTATTATGATAAAACATGGTAAGATTAAGGTCTATCTCCTGATTGGGGACTTTCCCTTTTAAACCTGTCAACACAGGATTGATTTGAAATCCCGCATATTTTTCACCAAAAAAAGCTTGGAAATTAACATTTTCTAATGCCACTTGTGAAAACATGATGCTAGAAAAAAATGTAGAGATTAATAGTATTCGACGCATTCTATATCCTTTTTAAATAGATCTTTTAAAATTGTAGTAAGGTAGCACCCCATGTGAATCCGCCACCTAAAGCTGGTGACACCACTAAATCACCTTTAGTAATTACTCCTTCTTTTATAGCGTCGGATAATGCCAAAGGAATAGTAGCACTGCTCGTATTACCATAATCTTGAACATTCATATAAGCTTTTATTCCCAATCTCTCGGCAACAGAAGTCATAATTCTAGCATTCGCTTGGTGAGGAATTAGAAGATCAATATCTTCCAAGCTTTTATTTGATTTTTCACAAACTTTTCTTACTTGATCATCCATGATACGGACAGCTGATTTGAAAACAGTGGTGCCTTCCATTTTTACAAAATGTTCGCCATTTTCTTGTTTTATTGTTTGCAGTGATTCGTTATAAGTCCCATCTCCACCAATAATTGTATTGAGAATAGTACAGGTTTCTGGGTTTTCTTCGACAATAAATGCAGCAGATGCATCTCCAAATAAAATACAAGTATTTCTATCTGACCAATCAACAAGATCGCTAAATTTTTCGGAACAAATACATAATACTTTTTTTGCCAATCCTGATTTTACAAATGATTCAGCAATTGCTAATACATAAACAAATCCTGCACAAGCTGGACCTACATCAAAAGTAGGGATATTTGGAATTTTAAATTCTTTTTGCACTAAGGTTGCTACTGATGGAAACTGACTATCATTAGTTACTGTAGAACAAATAATAAAATCAACATCTTGAATGTCTAAACTTGATTTATCTATAAGATCTTTTACAGAAGCTATTGCCATATCAGTAGTCGTTTCATCTTTTCGTGCAATGTGTCTTTGTTTAATACCTGTTCTTGAAAAAATCCACTCGTCATTAGTGTCTACCATTTTTGAAATATCTTCATTAGTGAGTATTTTTTCAGGAACATATATTCCTATATGTGAAATACCTATTTTCAACTTAATCTCCCTTATTTTATATCACAATATATTGACTATTACTTTATAAGTAAGATTAACCTAACTATTCTATATTAATTAAATGTTCTTCGATTTTAATATTTAATTCTTCTATAACTTTGTTTTCTATTGTTCTCACACAAGCATCAATAGCATTTTTAAAAGCTAATTCTCCAGAAGATCCATGACCTATCATAACAACGCCTTGCACACCCAATAATGGAGCTCCCCCAAAATATTCAGGATCAAGAGCATCTTTTACTTTTTGGAAAGCAGGTTTTGCTAATAAAGCACCAAAAAGGCTAAATAAACTAGATTTAAAAGCGTATTTTAACATTTGAGAAAAGCTTGATGCTGTGCCTTCCATTGTTTTAAGAACAATATTACCCACAAAACCATCACAAACAATCACATCAGCTTTGCCTTTGAAGATTTCTTTTCCTTCTATATTACCTATAAAATTTAAAAAATCACTATGTTTCATTGCTTGGTGAGTAGCTCTCGCTAATTTAGAACCTTTAAATTCTTCTTCACCAACATTCAACAATCCAACTTTAGGGGCTGGAACATTAACCATACGTTCGTAATAAATTTGACCCATTAGACCAAATTTCACAAGATCTTCCACTGTTGTTTCTGAACTTGCACCAACATCTAAGATCATTGGTGGAGTACCATGCATTCCTTTTAAAACAAAAGTAGCCAACGCTGGTTTTTTAATTCCTTTTAATCGGCGTAAAATTAAAGATGCACCAACAACAAGAGCTCCTGTATTACCAGGAGAGAAAAAAGCATCAAGCTCGCCTCTTTTGTGGGCTTCCAATCCAACAACAATGCTGGAGTGAGGTTTCATTTTGATGGCTGATAAAGGCTCATCGTGCATGGTGATAATATTATCTGCGTGCATAATAGAAATATTATCAGGCATTATGAGTTTATGTTTTTCGCAAACTTCTTCTAAAATTATTTGTAATTGTTTTTGATCACCTATCATGACTATTTTAGCATGAGGATGTAGCAAAGCACCTTCTACACTGCCTTTGACTAACAATCTAGGATTTCTTTCACCACTAGCTATATCAACACCTATACGCATAAAACCTCACTTTAAATAATTAAATTTACAGAAAAGGCGAAGAGTTATAACAAAAACTCTCCGCCTATAATTATATATGAACAATATTGATCCACAAAAAAGAATCGTTAAAGATGAGAAACCTAAGCTTCTTCAACTCCAGCAAAAACTTTTCTACCTTTATATGTTCCACATGATAAACATACTCTGTGTGGTAACTTTTGAGCTCCACAAGCTTCACAAGTAGACATATTTATAGCGTCCATTTTATAATAACTATTAGCACGGCGGATACGTGAACGACATTTTGATGTCTTTTTCTTTGGTACACCCATTAGTTAACTCCTTAAAAAATAAAAACTCAAAAACATAGAGCTTTACGTCTGTTATTATAACACGAAAACTACTCTTTTGTCAATCAACAAAAGATAATATTTTAATTTGTTTGACAAAAATTTTCTATATATGTATTTTTATTTGTATTGACTATTAAAATAATAGGTACAACTATATACAAAATATCATTTTTTTATAAATGATGAGGAATACTTATGAAAAAAAAATTAAATCCCTACATCAAAATATTTTTGCTTATTTCAACTTCTTCTATTATAATTTCTTGTGCCTTAACCCCAGATTCTCCCTTCCCATCTACTAACAAACCTATACCTATTGATCCTGATATGAGTTTTACTCAAGCAAAATTTAAAACAAATTTTTCAGGAACTTACGATGCTAATAAGGATGCCGTACTTGATCTTGGTATCTATAATATAAAATTCAGTGATGGTTATGCTATAGAAACATCATTATTAACAGACTATCTTTTTATTTTTAATATTATATACACGAACACCATTCTCACTAATGGAATAAAAAAAATAATTTTCACCAATGGAATATGGGATGGAATGGGGAATTATCAGAGTTTAGAGATTTCAAGTTCTGAACTTGCTACCATGCACAATCTTATTTTAACATTAATAGAAGAGCCTGATAAAAATTATGCTTGGAGAGAGAAAATTCAAGTCAATGGTACTAATCTTTATTTTCTTGGCACAAATATTGGAACGAAAAAATAATTTTTATTAATAGACTATCTTGATAGATAAATAAAATGAAAGCGAATCGTAATCTCTTTTTCTTCTTGTAAATCTTTAGGAAGTTTTCCAAAATTTTTCGCATAGACAATAGAATTCAAACTAGCATTATCAACGATATCCGAGCCATAAGACGAAACGACTTGTGCTTTTAAAATATCACCAGATTGATCTAGAGTATACTCGACTACTACTTCTCCATCTTTTAATAAACCTTGATAATATTGATAAACAGGGAAAAACTCTTTATGATATTTCTCTATTTTTTTTTGCATTCTTAAAAAATACTGAGCATAGTCTTTGGATTTTGTTGCTAAGCTTGCTGTCCCTGTACTATAAAGATTGATAACAGGTTTCTTTTTGATATCATAAAGGGTAGGAGCTGTTTCTCCACCACCTGCTGCTGCTTTTTGTTTTACTTTTTGAGCATCTTTTTGAATTTCTATCCCTACATCTGTATCTTTTGTAGATTCCTTTTTAGTTTCTTCTTCTGCTTTTACTTCTTCCTGAGGAATATAAGAAGAATCTCCCCCCACTCCTTGAGCGAGAGCTGGATTAAAATTAGCAACATTATATTCTTCTGGCTTAGTTTTATCTTGAACAGGGGCTTTGCTAATATTGTTTTTATCAGAAATTACAGCCTCTTTAGGTTCTAAAGGAGATTCTGTTTTTGTTTCTAAAATAATATTGTGAATTTTTTGTTGATTTTGTGCAGGAGGATTGTTTTTCATCGCTATATCAGAAGCCACACTCAAGCCCCACAAAGCATACAAATGAAGAGTGAAAGACATCCATATAAAAATAACTAATAATTTTACATGTTTTTTAGAATTAATATTAGAAAAAATCGAAGTACGTTTTTTAGTCAAGCTACTTCCTTATTTTACTTGATATTAATAAATATATTGCTTATAATATATTTATTAATTCGGAGTTTTTATGAAATTAAAATTTACTCTTTATACTTTTTTTGCTTATCTTTTAATTTCTTATCTTATAAAAAACCATGAAAGTATCAATTATAAAAATACTGAATGGCTAGGTAATAGTCCAGAAATTATCATGATTAATTCCAGCAATGCACAGATTAGTTTTGCCGTAACAGAACCTGCTGCTATTTATTGGAGAATCTATACTAATGATCTTCCTGTAATACCTGAAGATCTCACTAATACCAACACCATAAACGAGGCATTTGCTTTTGGTGGAAATATAACTATTGGTAATAATACGAGCTATACTAATAAAATAGATAATTTAACACCGAATACCTCATATTTTTTATATACGATCGCTGTATCCTATATCGGTATTTTTCCAAAAAAAATAAAAAAATTATCTTTTCAAACGCTAAATAACTGAAAAATACTAAAAATTAATCGGAGGCTCTTATGCTCATTTTTTTAAATATTCTATTACTCGCCACACCACTCTTTGCCCAAGCACAAATACCTGAAACTACAAGTATGACTCCCACTCTTTATCAAAATAATATGCCCTTATCAACGAATAAATATTTTCCCTTAGAGCCCCCTCAAACTGTCAGCGTAAGTGTTGGTATAGCACCTTTTTCTGGAGAAAAAATTAAAGATACAAACACAGAAGCTCTCCCTATAGTTAAAACAAAGAATCCCGTCACTTACAAAACTCCTACTACATCTATACAAGATTTTAGTACAAATTATCAAATAATAGAAGAGTTTTTTCATTTTATTAGAATTGGTGATATAGATTCTGTTACAGAATATCTCAATAAGGGAGTAAATCCCGATATCAGAAAACTTCCAGACTTAACAAATGGAATGACAGCTCTTATGTGTTCTGTTGCTAATAGACGATTCCTCGTTACTCAATTATTACTTAGCTATAGAGCAGATCCTAATTTAAGTTTAGATAAATTAACCGTTAGTAATATCAGCCCTCTCATGCTTGCTGCGCAACAAGGGCCCATAGAAACTGTTGATTATCTCCTTGATTATGGGTCAGATATCGATGCAAGAACAACAGGAGAAATCACTGGAAATACAGCATTAATGGTTGCCATTCAAATTAAAAAATATGACACCATAGAATTACTTCTTGATAGAGGGGCTGATATTAATAACTCTTCAGGCAGAGGTATTACTCCCTTAATGCTTGCAGCACAAACAGGAGATATAGATATTGTAAATTTATTACTTTCTTATCCTAAAATTAATATTAAGGCAGTTGACATAGCTGGTAAAAACGCTTTGGTGTATGGCTATATCTCTGGAAATATAGAGCTTATTGAATTATTCATCCAATTAAAGATGACCACGGATCTTTCTCCAGAAGAGATAAGAACCATTACTAAAAAATATCTTTAAAAATACAAATCAAAAAAAGCCCCCAATAATGAGGGCTTTTTTATTGTGCTAATTTTTATAGTAATTCTTCAGCTATCTGAACAGCATTCAAAGCCATTCCTACAGATAAATTATCCGCAACAGTCCAAAAATGGATACTATTACTTCTTTTTTTATCTTTTCT